>QNCA01000010.1 GCA_003644325.1 Planctomycetota bacterium | reverse complement strand
TTATAATCTGCTGCTTCACAATACAATACCTTACGGTGACAGTCACCAATCTACGATCCGTTCCGACAAGGGCGGAACGGCTCCGGAATTGGTGACAGTCACCGAGGTTAACAAAAAGTCAGTCAACTTGAGCCTGAATAGCGGATGCCGCACACTGATGAATATAACGGCGGCGTGTGCGTCGAAAATTACACTGCCGTACCCGGTTTCCAACAGGAAACGAAAACGAGGCGCCCCATGACAAGACTCAGAGCATTCCTGCCTTTGTGCGTTGCGGTCGCCGTGTTGACGGCCTGGGCGTCCTCCGCACAGGCACAAGACGGTGATGAGGGCATTGCCGCCAAAGAAGCGATGCTGCTCGACCCGGCGGTCTCGGAAAGCGACAAGATAGGCGCGACTAACTACTTGCTGGGCGCTTTCGCCGCGGGTAAGCAGGCCGCGCTGGAACCCGTAAAGAAAGTGCTGCAGGGCGATGATTCCGCCGAAAGCCGGCAAAACATGGTCCCCGTCCTGAAGGTGCTCGCGAAGGCCGGTATCCCGGCCGAATTGCTGGACCTCGTGGTGGCGAAACTGGCTTCCGGCGACAAGGCAATTCGCGACACCGCATTCAATGCTTTGGCAAGCAGCGCCAACATCTCTTCCAGGGACCTGTACGCCAGATGCATCGCCATAGTAAAAAATCCGCAACAGCCGGAGTTTTCGCGGATATCCGCCGCGCGCCTGATTGGAACAATGGGCAACCCCGCCGCTGTTTCAACCCTGCTGAAGATATTGCGTGAAGAGAAAGCCCTTAAGTTAGAGATAAGAAAAGAATTGGTCCGGGCGCTCGGCGAACTGAAGGACCTCGGCGTAGTCGAGTATCTCATCTCTCTCATAGACGGCAACGACAAGGAGTTCTCAAGAATCGTCGTCGATGCCCTGGGGCAGATAACGTACCACAACTACGGGCCGGACAGGAAGAAGTGGGCGGCGTTCTGGCGGGACAAGAAGAAACGGCACAAACCCCTTACCCGCGAGAAACTGCTCGAGGATTTTATAGAAAGCCTCCAGGGCGAACTCGCCGCGAGTGTGCTCGAGAAACTGAAGGCGCAAAACCTTGACAAGATTATAGAGATAATCGATTACAGCGGCGGGACAATCAACCCGCCGTCCAAATACGGCAAGCGTTATCCAAAACTGGTGGACGTCGCCGTCAGGCAACTGCTCGCAATAAAGATTCCCGACGAGAAGTTTCCCGCCGTCATAGCCAAACTCAACCAACTGCTGCTATATGACAACGAAGAGGTAAAGAGAACCGTTCTTGTGAACTACTTTTCCTCTCCTTCCGCCCGCCAGCACGGGGACAGCATTCCGCTGCTCCTGGCTCGCTATCAGGACCCGCTTGAACCGCTGCGCATGGAGGCGCTGGCCGCCCTGAAGAATGTCGTGGGCGTGGTTGTCGGAGGCGACCCCGGCAAACTCGACGCCTCGCTGCGAAAGCGACTTGAGGACGCAATGATCGCCGGGCTGGCCGGCGACCATAAGACGCGCATGAATGCCGTGGATATATTGGGCTTCGGCCTGAGGAGCCGAAACGCGCTTGACCCTCTTGCCGCGTGTCTGGAATTTCAGGACGCCCCCGACGCGACGGCTGAAGCCGGACAGTTCAGGGTGAAAATCTGCCAAAACATGCACCATATTCTCAGCGCCAACGGCAAGGAATCCCTCTCCGAGAAAAAGAGGCTGGCATTCACCGGAATCCTTGGCCGGAGTTTTCTGAAGGATGATTATATTCGCCACGTCGTCGCCCTGCCCCTCGCCAACATCGGCTACGAGAAGGCGTTTGAACTGGAAGGCGCGAAGTATAACGGCGTCTCGGACCTCCTCGGCTCAAGGCTCAAGCCGGGAAGTCCGCGCAAGGTTGTCGAGGGCGTGCTCAAGGCCCTTGAGCAGATTAAGAGTTCGCAGTCCGAGCAGAAAGTGCTCGATGCGCTGAAAGATGAAAAAGTGATACCGCGCAACGACAAGGCCGATAACTCTCTCGCGGTGACCGCCCTCAACACCCTCAAGAGCGTCGGCGGAAGCGCTTCTCTCGGGACGATGCTGGAGTCGTGGACGGGCAGTAAAATTACCCCGGTTCGCACCGCGGCGTGGGAGGTGGTGGCCGCGTGTGCCGAGCGGTTGCTCCAGAGCAAACACTACGACACACTCCTTCAATACAGAGACGCCGTCGGCAAGACGCAGGAGGCGGACGGTACCCCGGCCAGGCTCGCCCAGGACAAGGCCCTGGATGCGCTGGCAAAGGCGGATGCGGGCCTTAAGGCGGAGCAGGCAAGCGTGTCCAACCTTGTAGCCCTGCTCGACCCCGCAAACGCGGAGCAAAAGGCTAAAGCATCGGCGCAGATAGAGGAGATGGCCGCGCGCAATCCCTCTCTGCGCCTTACACTGGCCGCCGGCCTGGCAGGCAAGCGCCCCGAAGCGATAAGGAACGAGGTGCACAAACTGCTTGTGAAGTTGACCGGCCGGAAGAACATACCAAACGACTATGCCAGGTGGAAAGAGTGGCTGGAAAAGAATCCGTGACCCCGGCGACGCAACCGGCGGGCCGGTGCATAACCCATAATTACTCAAGTTGACTGACTTTTGCTAACCTCGGTGACTGTCACTAATTACTCAAGTTGACTGACTTTTTGTTAACCTCGGTGACTGTCACCGTAAGGATACCCAAACACCCGGCATTGCCCGGAAAAAGTCAGTCAACTTGAGATAATTATCTATCCGCAAATCCGGCGCATGCCATCCTGAGACCTTGTCCGTTTTTGGCGACATACGAGAATCGAGAAAGTAATGAGTGACAAAAAGCCCCCAAAGATATTTGTCCTCGACACCAATGTGTTCCTCCACAACCATGAAGCCCTGAAGTCCTTCGCCGACAACGAAGTGGTCATCCCCTTCACGGTCATCGAGGAACTGGACACGTTCAAGAAAGACACCGACGAGAAAGGCCGCAACGCCCGCACGGTCATACGTACGCTCGACAGGCTGCGCAGCCACGGCAGCCTGCGCGAAGGAGTCGTGAACAGCGAGACGGGCGGCAAGGTGCGCGTATCCTTCGAATACGGCGACCTCGGCGACTTGGGCCTGCCCGACAGCCCGGACAACCGCATCATCTCCACTGCTTACGTCCTTCACAAGAAGGGGGACCGCAAAGTCATATTCGTAAGCAAGGACATCAACGTACGCATTAAGGCCGACGCAATGGGCTTGCACGTGGTCGATTTTGAAAAGCAGAAGATCAATTTCGACGAACTGTATTCCGGCTGGAAAGAGATAAAGGTCCCCCACGCGGAGATAGACCGCTTCTACCAGAAGAACATCTACACCCCTTCGGGGAATACCCTGTATCCCCACCAGGGGATAAAACTGGTCAGCGGGGACGACCCCAAGCACACGGCGCTGGGCCGCTACGAGGCCCGGTCGAAGCAGGTCGTGCGTCTCCGGGCCGAGGACCGCACCGTGTTTGGCATCCAGGCGCGCAATATGGAACAGGAGTTCGCGCTTGAATTCCTTCTGGACGACCGCGTTCAACTGGTCACGCTCATAGGTCAGGCCGGCACGGGCAAAACCCTGCTGGCGCTGGCGGCCGCGCTCAACAAGACACTGCGCGGCAAGAAATACGAACGCATCCTCGTCAGCCGCCCCATCATACCGATGGGGCGCGACATCGGCTACCTGCCGGGCAGCAAGGAGGAGAAACTGGAACACTGGATGCAGCCGATATTCGATAACCTGGAGTTTCTCCTGGAAGTGAGAAGGTCCCGCGAGACGCCGGAAAAGCGCATGAAGGAACTGCTCGAGGGCGGCATCATCAGCCTGGAAGCGCTTACGTATATACGCGGCAGGAGCGTCAGCGGCCAGTACGTAATCATAGACGAGGCGCAGAACCTCACGCCCCACGAGGTCAAGACAATCATCAGCCGGGCCGGGGAGGGCAGCAAAATGGTGCTGACCGGAGACCCGTATCAAATCGACAATCCATACCTGGACAGTTCCAGCAACGGCCTGACCTACGTGGCCGAGAGGATGAAGGGGCAGGAACTCTTCGCGCACATAACGCTCACAAAGAGCGAACGCAGTACGCTGGCGTCCATCGCCGCCGAACTTTTATGACCGCCCTGCGCGGCTCCCTGCAAAGAAAGCCGCCCGCCTCGCGGGGGCATGGATTTCCGCAGGCGGCCTGTTTTTTGAAACCCCGGAGGAGTTATGCGGATTGACACAAAATTCTTCGACGACAACAGGGAAGAGATGGTGGAACTCTTATGCAAACTGATAGAGCAGGACACCACCAACCCTCCCGGCAACGAAGACCGCGCGGCGGCGGTCGTGTGCGAATATCTCGACAGGTACGGCATACCCTATGTACGGCACGAGAAGGAACCACACCGCACCAACATCGTGGCGACCATCGGCAGCGGGCGCCCGCGGGTGCTGGCGGCGGCGCACCTGGACGTGGTCCCTGCGGGCGAGGGCTGGGACACGGACCCCTTCAGGCCCGTCATCAGGGGCGACCGCATCTACGGGCGCGGAACCTCGGATAACAAGGGCCAACTCGCCTCGATGATGCTCACGGCGCGGTACCTGAAAGAGCGCGAGGCGGACTTCAAGGGGCAGTTCATACTTGTCGCCCCGGCCGACGAGGAGCGCGGCTCCGAACTCGGACTCGTCTATCTCGTCAGGGAAAACCTGGTTGACGCCGACGTGGGCATCATCCCGGACACCGGCGGTAACATGCGCGAAGTCGTGGTCGGCGAAAAGGGCCTGCTCCGGATAAGCGTGACCTCCCACGGAAAACAGGCACACGCTTCAAGGCCCGAGACCGGCTTCAGCGCCGTATGGCCCATGGTCGCGTTCCTCAATCTGCTGAAGGAAGAGCCGTTCTTCCCCGACGAGCATCCGCTCTTTACCCCGCCCACCATGAATGTCGGCGTAATCAAGGGCGGCGTCGCGGCCAACGTCGTGCCGGCCAGGTGCGTGGTCGAACTCGATTTCAGGTTCCTCCCCGGTCGCGAAGACAAGGACATCGTCGGGAAGGTCGAGGCCCTTCTGAGAAAAGTAGAGGAGCAGGAGCCTCGGGCAAAATTTGACATGAAGGTGGTGGGCAGCATGCCGCCGTTCACCATTTCTCCCGAAGAACGGGTGGTCCAGGTCATTCGCAGGTGTGCCGGGGAAATGCTCAACCTGGATGTAAAACTCAAGGGCATGTCCGGCACGACCGTTTGCAAGCAGTTGATAGAGAAGGGCATCACGGCCGTCGGTTTTTCCTGCGGCGATTCCGACCAGGCACACATGGCCAACGAGAGCATTTCGATAAGCGAGATGGTCGATTTCGCGAAGTTGATGGCGGGCATAATCGGTGATTATTGCGAAGGGGGTACCGCGGCGGCACAGTGACGGCCGCCCCGGGGCCGGCTTTCGCCGCCTGCTCCGTTCTACTTCCATTGTTTCCGTTGCCTGTTTGCCGGAGCGCACAGTAGAGTCGAAAGGTCAAGGATGAGACACAGCCTTTTCTGGAAAATAACTTTCAGGGTCTGCGTGACCGTCGGGGTCACTGTTGGACTATTGGCGTTTAGTTATCTCCTTTTCCCGTGCTGGTGGAACCATCAACTGCTGAACTTGTTGCTTGAGGTGCCGCGCCTCGCCCCGCCGATAACCGACGAAGCCGCGGCAATCCGCCTCTCTCAAAAGATGGATAGACTGAGTAAGTCCGGCGCGATTTGCAACGAAACATGGGAGGCGACGGAACTCGAGATAAACTCGCTCATCCAGCGGCGCATGCGCGAGGAAAAGGAGAAACTGGGCAACGGGGACCCCGACCCCGGAGACGCCGCTGTAATTGCCGGCAGCCTGAGCGAGGTCCAGGTCAAAATCGAGGACGGCGCCATTACCATCGCCTGCAACGTGGACCTGAGCGAGTTGGCCCCGTTGGTCAGGGAGCGCTTCGGCTGGGATTTCCCCGAGGAAGCCCCGCAGAGCACGGTGCTGCGCGCCACGGCGCGGGTCACCGTTGTGAACCGCGTGCTTAGGGCCGACTTCGAATCGTTCAAACTGGGCAATGTGAACCTTAAGGACAGCATCTTCTCGGGCCTGGCAAGCGAACTCGCCGAAAAACTTGAGGATCACCTGCGTAATAAGGTGCAGTCTCAAATACCCGGCCAGTTCAAAAAGATAAACGAAGAGGAAATCGCCTACCGTCTGCCGGATAACGTGGATAACGTCGAGGTGCTGGAGGAAAAGATCAGAATCCTGTTTAAGTAGCGCGCCCGGGACCGTAAGACCGGGGCCCGGGCGACCGGCGATCACGCGGCGCCTCAGAGCGGTAGCGCCGCGCAGTGTATTTACCCTTACCGGGAGGCAATCATGAGAGAACGAGTCGAAAAGGTTCTTGAGACTATCCGCCCGATGCTTCAGGCGGACGGCGGGGATATTGAACTGGTGGACGTGGTTGACGGCGTCGTGAAAGTCAGACTTCGCGGCATGTGCAGCGGGTGCCCGATGGCCAGCATGACGCTGAAGAACGGCGTCGAGGCAAAACTGAGGGAGGCAATCCCGGAAGTCAAGTCCGTCGAAGAGGTACGGTAGCGACATCTTTGCCTGTCCTCATTGTCGGGCTGTTCCGGTGCCCGTGCGCAGGGCGGCGGGATGGGGAGCATGTAAGAATCTTGGAAAGGCCGCGCCTGTAACCGTCACCATTACCCATTCGGACCCTGACGGGTCCTCAGGGCGAGGACCCGGAACGGGCGGAGCGCAGACGCTCTGAAGGAGCGGCCGGCTCGTAGATGGCGACTGTCACCGTGCCGGCAGCGCCCGGGATTCTTACATGCTCCCGGTGGGATGTTTGCGCTTGAAGCGCGCCCGGCCGGACGTTAGAATGCAAAGGTAAGCCCCGGTTTGGGGCTTGCCTTTTGTTGTGAGGGCCGAGTTGTCAACTCTCATAGGCATAACCACCACTGTTCCCTCCGAGGTCATCTACGCCGCGGGGCTGACGCCCGTTGACCTGAATAACAGGTTTATCACGAGCGACCGCCCCGAGCATTACCTGGAAACGGCGGAGCGCGCCGGCTTTCCGCGCAACATCTGCGGCTGGATAAAGGGCATATATGCCGTCGCGCTGGAATCCGCCGATATTAAGTCCGTCATAGCCGTCACGCAAGGCGACTGCAGCAACACTCACGCGCTTATGGAGGTGCTGCAATATCACGGCATTGATATAATTCCGTTTGCTTTTCCCTACGACCGCGATTACGACCTCCTGCGCATGCAGATTGAGAAACTGATGGAAAGGCTGGGTGCGGACTGGGAAGGAACGTTGAAGGCGCATCAGGCGATGCGCCGTCCGCGCGCCTTGCTTGCCGAACTCGACGAGATGACCTGGCGCTCGGGGCGGGTTAGCGGCCTGGACAATCATCGCTGGCTCGTGGAATCCAGCGATTTCGGGGGCGACATCGGGGGATACACCGAGAGGCTGGAGAAATTCCTGGACGAGAAGAGGCGCGCACCGGAGCGCCGGCCCCGGGTGCGGCTGGGGTTTATCGGCATACCTCCCATCTTTACCGACTTCTATGAATACCTGGAGTCGCTCGGCGCCGGGGTGGTCTTCAATGAAATCCAACGCCAGTTCAGCATGCCGTGTTCCACGGGTTCAAGCGGCCCCTCCACCGAGGCGGAGATGGTGGAGCAGTATCGCCGTTACACTTATCCCTACGATATTTTCCTGAGACTTGAAGACATAATGAGAGAAATTGCCGGGCGCGGCGTGCATGGCGTGATACACTACACGCAGAGTTTTTGCTTCAGGCAGATTCAGGACCTTCTGATACGGCGGAAGGTGGAAGCGCCGCTACTAACCTTGGAAGGCGACAGGCCCGGCCCGCTGGATGCGCGCACGAAGATACGCCTCGAGACCTTCGTGGAGATGTTGAGGAGGTAGTTGACGATGGACACGGCCCATGACGGCAAACCCGGCCGCATAGGTATAGTCTCGGCGATGCGGCGCGAGATAAGCCTGCTCCTGGAGAAACTGGAAGGCGCAGAGGAGAGGGAATGCGCCGGGCGGGACTACATCACCGGGCGACTGGCCGGCCGCGAGGCGGTCCTGGTATCGGCGGGCATGGGCAAGGTCCGCGCGGCCATGGCCACGCAGGCGCTCATCGACCTCTTTCACGTGCATGCGATATTCTGCATAGGAATGGCGGGCGGTCTGGAGCCTTCGCTGAAGCCGGGCGATGTGGTGATCGCCTCGGAGGTGGTGCAGCACGACTACGACCTGAGCGGCGGGTCTAAACTGATAGGCTTTTTTACCGACCGGGTGGGCGCGACGCTGGTGCGATGCGACGAGTCGCTGGCGGCGGAGGCGCAGGCTGCGGCGGCGCAGGCTGCGGCGGAGAGTTGCCCGGGGAGTCTTTCGCCGGTCGGGCGGACGCCGCGGGTGCTGCGGGGCAGGGTACTGTCGGGCGATACGCCCGTTTTCAAGAGAGAACGAAAGGAAGCGCTTCATTCCGAATTCGGCGGGCTTTGCGTGGAGATGGAAGGCGCGGCAGTGGGCCAGGTCTGCGCCGCCAACGGCGTCCCCTTCGTCGTCATAAGGGCCGTGAGCGACCGCGCGGAAGGTCACGTGATGCTGGAGTTCAAGAAGAACCTGACGCGCGTGGCGCCGATACCCCAGCGGATAGTGCTCGCCATGCTGCGGAAAGAGTGAAGGTGATTTGAAGGAATTTTCTTCCCCGGCGTCAAATGTTGATGAAAAGGCGATTTTTTGCCATTCGCCCACAAAACCGTTGCCAAGAAAAGCAATGTTGCTATAATTGCGCGCGTCGATAGGCGGCGACGACCGCTTCTGTGGAAGCCCTTAATAGTTGTGCCTGATTGCATGCCGTCTGAGCCGGGGGCATGGCGAGAGCCTCGCCCGGCTTGCCGGGCTGCGAAGCGTGACTCACGGGCGTATTTTAGGAGGTCGAATCGATGAACGGATCACCCAATGGCATAACCCGCGTACTGGTGATAACGAATATAATTATGGCCGTGGCGGTTTGCGTGATGGTTGCCAGGGGACTCTTTAACGAGCCCGAGGATGTCTATGCGGCCGGAGGGGCCGCAGGGGGCAAGTACATCGCTGTGCCCATTCAATACACGACCAACCGTGAGGCGCTCCTGGTCATTGATACATCCACCGATGTGATGATAGCATATAATCTCGATGCCAGGGGGGACAAGATATACCCGTCGTCCGGTCGAACGATAGACCAGGATTTCAAACTGGTCACAAAACTCGATAACAACTACTTTAGCGGCGGTACTTCGAGCACCAAGAACCTTATGCCGCAGAACATACGGAAGTCGCTTGAAGGGGGCAAGGACTGAAGAGGCACGCCGGTTATCCATGAAGCCGGGGCATTGGTTGCCGAACCCATAAACCCATATTCAAGCAATTCAACGCAACCGACCGGCGGCCGCGTGCGGGCCGTCAGGCAAGTTTTGGACGAGGTTATTGCCGATGAGCGATGAATTCATGTCATTTGAGGCGGCGCTCAGCGAGCTGCATCTGCCCGCAGATGACCTGAAGCGGCTGGTCAGCGAGGGCGAAATCCGAGCCTTCCGCGACAAAGGTAAAACAATATTCAAGAAAGAGGACGTGCGCGCCCTGCGGGGAGCGCTCTCACATCAGCCTATAATAGTGCCTGCGAGCGAGGGTGAGGAAGCGCCGGTGGAGGTTGAAACAGGCGCAGAGGCGTCGGAAGACTTCGAGGAAACCGTGTTGAACATCGAGGGCCTCGGCGAGATAGATCTCGGCGAGGAAATCGGCGCCGGGCCGGCGGTTGAAGAAGTGGAAAGGCCCGAGACACAGGCGCCTGATGAGACGTTCGCCACCATCGAGGAGACCGAGGCGGAGCGCACCGTGCGCATGGGGGAAGAGGAAGAATTGCGCGATACGATAAAAATGGATGAAACCGAAGTCTCCGAAGAGGAAGAAACCTTTGTCCTGTCGGAATCCGACCTGGGCGACGAGACGGAGTCCTTGGAACTGCTCGACGACACATCGACGGTGCTGGAGGGGCCGGAGCCTGAAGCCGCCGCTCCCGGCGCCGCAGCGGGGACCGGCTTCGCCCCTGTCGGGCTGGCCATCGGCGAGGGCGCTCCCGCCGACAAGTTGACCCTGGCGTTGCTCGTGGCTACGGTGGTCGTGATGGTGTTCGGGCTTTTTGCCAGCCTGGGATTGCTGCTCCAGCAGAGCAACGCGGTGCTCGACCTCTTCGGGGGTTAACCTCGATGAACGGTTGGCTGGGATGGCCGTTACTTTTCCGACGCATGTCCCTTTGACCATACAGGGCTCAACAGGCATTCCAGGAAGGAAATTTATGTTGTCCGATGCCGAAAAGAAGCAACTCCTCGCCATCGCGCGCAAAGCAATAGAAGAGCGTGTACGGTACGACAGACCCTATGACGCCCGCCTTGACCCGGATTTCCCCGGCTTCACCGACCAGTTGGAAAAGCCGTGCGGCTCCTTCGTAACACTCCGCAAACACGGCGACCTGCGAGGGTGCATAGGCTTGATTGAGGGCGTAAAGCCGCTCTACCAGGCCGTGCAGGAGATGGCCGTCGCCGCCGCGCTCCAGGACCCGAGGTTTCCCCCCGTGCAACTCGAAGAGTTACGCGAACTCGAACTCGAAATCTCCGTCCTGACGCCGCTCCAGGAGATATCCAGCCTTAAGGAGGTGGAAGTCGGGGTGCATGGACTGCTGATAAGAAAGGGAATGAAGTCGGGCCTGCTGCTGCCCCAGGTGGCCACTGAGCACAACTGGAACCTGGAGGAGTTCGTGCGGAACACCTGCTACAAGGCGGGCCTTAACCCGGAGTCCTGGAAACGTCACCGCAGGGACCCCGACATGCACATCTATATCTTCTCCGCCCAGGTCTTCGGCTGTCCCTTCGACGAGGCGTGAGCAGGCGGTCTCAGGCGGCGAGGGGGCCTGACTCCCCGAGAACAGAATTCCGGCGAGAAAAGCGGGTTAACACCTCGCGTCTTCCCTCAGCGCTATCTGGATGCCGCCGAACTGCGCGGACTGCTCCGCGCGGACCTTCTTCAGCCGGATCAGTTCCAGCAGCGCCAGGAAGAACGCCGCAATCCTTACCCTGTTGTCAATGCCCGCGAAGATGTCCCTGAACTCCATGACCGCCGCGGCCCTCAGCCGCGCCAGCATCTCGTCCATGCACTCCCTTACCGACACGTCGTCATACACGACCGTGTGCTCTTTCGCGCCGAGCGTCTCCTTCATCAATTTTGAAAACGCCTTGACCAGGTCCCACAAATCCACCTCTTCCAGCGGTTTCGCGGCGGCGTGGTCCTCCTGTGCCGTGCGCTCCGCCGCCGGCCGGGCGAACTTCCGCTCGCGCACCGCCGCGCGCGCGCGCAACTCCGCGCCCAGGTGCTTGAACTTCTTGTACTCCATCAACTGCGTGACCAGCTCAAAGCGCGGGTCTTCTATCTCGTCCAGGTTTACCTCCTCGCGCGGGAGGAGCGTGCGGGACTTTATCTCCAGGAGCGTGGCGGCCATCACCAGAAACTCCGCCGCCGTATCCACGTTAAACGCCTGCATCATCTGGACGAACTCCAGGTACTGGTCGGCGATGAGGGCCAGGGGGACGTCGGTTATCTCTACCTCCGCCTTCTTGATGAGATAGAGCAGGAGGTCCAGCGGCCCGCTGTAGATATCCAGGTCAACGCGATAGTCGATTTCTTGCATGCGCTTTACCCGTTGGTTGCGTTACCATTGATATTATCAGATCTGAAAGATGTTTCTTCCCATGACAAGATTCAGCAACAACTTCGTAGCAATGATCAAGTAGCGGAACAGGCCGGTTACATTTCCCAATATGACGATACCTATGATTATGAACATGCCGTACTGCCGGAATTGCTCCATCTTCTCGGCCATGTGCCAGGGAAGGATATTCTTTAATATGTGCGATCCGTCGAGAGGGAAAATCGGCAAGAGATTGAACAATCCAAGAACTATGTTTATCAATACAGCATAGAAGAGAAACAGAAATAACAGTGAATTACCGTTGACATGCAGGATATCCCACGACACCTTGAACATTACAGCGGCGATGACGGCCATCGCGAAATTGGACGCCGGGCCGGCCGCGGACACGATTATTTCATCCCTCCTGGGGTTCCGGAAGTAATACGGATTTATCGGCACCGGCTTCGCCCAGCCTATCGGCGCGAAGAGCAGGCATATCGTTCCGAGCGGGTCCAGGTGCGCCAGCGGGTTCAGCGTCAGTCGTCCCATCCTCTTGGCCGTGTCATCCCCGCACCTGAACGCCGCGTATGCGTGAGAGAACTCATGGACCGTAAGCGCTATCAGGATAACCGGTATTCGTGTGAAGAGTTCTTGTGAAGTCGGAAGCATTTGCCAACGGTCTCGTAAATGGTTTTAGCGGCACAATATTACTTACTCAAGTTGACTGACTTTTTGTTAACCTCGGTGACTGTCACCAATTACGGAGCCGTTCCGACCTTGTCGGAACGGATCGTAGATTGGTGACTGTCACCGTAAGGTGTTATGAAACAGCAGAT
>QNCA01000009.1 GCA_003644325.1 Planctomycetota bacterium | reverse complement strand
ATAAGTTTCTTAAGTTGGCTGACTTTTTGTTAACCTCGGTGACTGTCACCGTAAGGTGTTGTGAAACAGCACATTATAATCAAGCACCCACCATCATCCAGAAAAAGTCAGCCAACTTGAGTAAATTGATTTTCGCTTCAATCTGCCCCTCGAAACTGCCTCGGGATAAACGCAATCGGTGAAATCTGTGGAAAAATAAGTATCGAGGTATAGGGGTGTAGAGGTGCGGAAGTTATCATCTGCGTTCATCTCGCGTTTATCTGCGGCTATTTCTCTTGGCGTTCTTGGCGCTCTTGGCGGTTGCGGAAGTAATATAGACCGGATTCGCCGTAATATCTAAAGGGGGCTGACCCCTTTGAGTGCGGGTTCCCTTTTTGGCTGCACGGCAAAACCAAACCGTTCCTCCATCCGTTTAACCTGACAAAGAAAGTAATTTGCAAAATTGCGCATAACATTTGATGGAGGATCTGACATGGCAGACAACCCCAACGACCGCCCGGGCCAGGCACCGCATCAACCCCCGCCCGGGCAGATGTGGCAGCAAGGGCCGCACGCTCAGCAGGACCCGTACGGCCGGGCACAATTCACTTCAAAGCCTGAAAAGGACGACATACCGGACGAGCCGCCCGTAGATGAAAAGATCGGCGAGGGTTTCTTCAGCATCATTCCCAGGGTCCTGCGTCTGCGCGATGCGCTCTACTTCGATATCAAGGACGACAGGGCATCCTACAAGTTCATCGCACAGATGGCCCTGGTGGCGCTGGTCTGCTTCATGATATACGGTTTTGTCATGGGCACGTACAACCACTTCCCGCGGCAGAGCATCTCCAGCATGGTCAAACTGCCCCTGGTTTTCATGATATCCCTCGCCGTCTTGCTGCCCACGTTGTACCTGATAGGGATTCTTCTGAATCTTCGTGTATATTTCCGGCAGATGCTGGGACTTTTTGTGATGAGCGTTTGCGCTACGTCCCTCGTACTCGTGTGTATGGCTCCGATTACGGGTTTCTGCCTTATCACCATAAGCCGGGGCGCGTCGCGTTATAACCTTCTTATGCTTGTGAACATCGTGATACTGGGCCTGTCGGGGCTGGTGGGTCTTGCGTATCTGGCCCGCGGGAGCAAATTCCTTGCCAGAAAGCGCGAGAAGGAATCCGGCGTCAGGCCGAAAAGCCGCTTCGTGCTCTTCCTGTGGATGCTGGCCTACGCGCTGGTCGGAATTCAACTCGCCTGGGCATTGCGGCCTTACATGGGAAGAGACCGGCTCGATTTTCAGATCATTCGCCCGGCGGGCCAGAGAGACTTCTATTCATCGGTGGTTCTGAATATCGGCGAATTGACAGGTGCCACGCCCCTCCCGAGAGAGCGCGCCAGGCGGCAACTGGCTTCCCTGGCGCTAGAGTACCATGGAGTACTCCAGGAAAAAGAGGATACGTTAAAACAGATGGATACGCTGAGCGGGGCGATGCCGCTGCAACGCCAAAAGATAGATGAAATAACCGAAAAGATGGAAACAACCGATGAGGATGCGAAGGCGATTCTGGAGGTCAAAAAGCGCAACCTGGAATGGAAACTTCATAGAAACGAGGGCAACCTGCGGGAGACGCGTGAAAGGGCCGACGCACTTATAACAAGATTGCGAGAAATCGAAGTGGAAATCCGCCGACTGCGTGATGAGTGGAATCTGCCCAACCCGCTTTACAGCGATACTCCCCAGGGTGGGAACGAGAACAGAACGCGCTACGATGACTGAGAGCCTATCCCGTCCCGGTAGAAAGAACAATTGTGGACTGTGGATTGTGGAAAAGGAACGCCTTCAATTTGTCCGTCCGCCCAAAAAAGGCGGCCCCGATATATCGGGGCCGCCCTTCTTTCATCAACAGGGACTTGTATCGCCTGTCCCGAGACCTGCCGAGGGAGACTGAATCGGACAATAGTACTCTGCCCTGTCCTAATATCAAATCCCTTTCCTACTCGCCTACCGCGCCTGTAAGCGAAGCGGTGGCTTTCCTGCTGCCTACTGTCTTTAACGCAGTTTCCTGCGGACCGCGCCCGCCAGGCCGACCAGCCCGAAGCAGACAAGCGCAATCGTGGCCGGCTCGGGGATTATCGCGTTGTTGTCCAGCGCGTTCAGTTCGTCGGTGATGAGCAGTCCGAGGTCGCATTCTTCGGCGAACAGGTAGTTCATCCCATTGCCGAATGAAAAGAATACGTCCGCCTGTTCGGAGGAGTCTGTATTAGCCTCCCAGTTAACCGCCGTGCCGGGCAGGCCCATCGAACCGTCTTCGACGGAGAACAGGAACCCAAACAGGAACTCGCCCTCCTGGAGATAGTAATCATAGTTCTCCTGGGCCATCCAGTCGGCAATGATGGGTTCCTCAGTGTAGTCGCCCTGGATGATCTCCTCAATGCGCTGGCGCAGGAAATCATCATATTCGGGGCTCACATAGAACATTAAAGCGTCGAGTTCGTCCTGCGCTCCGGTTCCATCGGCAAACAGTCCCAGACCGGCCTCGTCAATGAACAGCCAGTTCTGGCCGCTCAGGTCGGTGTAGAAGACGTCGGCGGCGGCTTCGTTGAATGTGGCCTGTACGTTGACGGCCGTGTTTGGAGCCCCGACGGCGAACCGGTCCACCGAGAAGAGGACGCCAGGGATCCAGCCCACGACCCCGTCCACTAAGATAGTGTTTTCTAGTGCGTCGACGTCGTCAGGTTTATCAGGCGCATCTAGACCGAGGTTCGTGTTGTCATCCCAGAGCAGGGAATTACCACCCGGGCAACCGCTCCCCGGCGGGGCTGACCAGCAGGCGTGGAAGATATCGCCGTGGGCTTCGCCCGGCGGATTGGGCGGTGTGCCGCTCAGTGCTTCAACGTTCACCGCTGTTCCCGCTATACCCAACGTAAGCGGATTTACCGAGAAAGCAACCTCAGCCCCGCCAATAGTTACGATGGGTTCATACTCGTACTCGTTTATCTCTTTGATGTAAAAATAATCATTGGCATAAGAGATGGCATCGATGTTGTCTTCGGCCGTGTCGGTGATCGGAGTGTCTTGGTCAGACCACAAGCCCATGTCGATACCGCGGATGACGCGGAAGTTGGTGTTGTCTCCCGGCGACTGGAAGATTTCTCCGTGGTTGTCACCGGCTCCGAGCGTCCATACGTCGTTGGGCATAGGAGTGGGCAATCCCAGTGCGCCGTTGTCGACGGAGAAGTGGGGGGCGTATAGTTTCGGGGTCTTCCAGAAGGACTGTCCGCACCCGTCTCCAGGTTCGCCCGATGTTTCTTCCCTGTTGAATTCACCCCACGATGGGAACAGTCGGTCACGATGGGGATCCACATCGGTCGACAGGTACACCGAGAGGTATGTCGTGTTGCCGGTCCCTGCGCCGGCGATTGTGACTGAGGCGTTTCCGCCGTAGTATTCGCAAATCCCGTCGCCCCATGTGGTACCGCCCTGTATCCAGTGATTGGCGCCCGCCGCCATTGGGTCGGAGACGGCCGGCACTCGATTCCACAGATACGAAGTGTTGTCCAGTTCCACTCCGAAGTTGTCCCAGTAGCCCTTCTGCGGCGCGTTCCACGGATTATAAGAATCCCACGTATACAGGTCGTAGGTGAAATCCGCCCGGTATCCATTTAGATTTCCGGGCAGCACCGTTCCCGCGGAGTGCCAAACACGAGGCTGCAAATCCCATTCGTTCGCGCCCCAGTTGGCCGTGCCTACCTTAATGTTGTAGTTGTCATTGTTCGCCCCATACGTTGTTACTGAC
Source organism: Planctomycetota bacterium (assembly GCA_003644325.1). Taxonomy (GTDB): domain Bacteria; phylum Planctomycetota; class B129-G9; order B129-G9; family B129-G9; genus B129-G9. The sequence continues at coordinate 8,872 of QNCA01000009.1, read as the reverse complement.
GCGTCGTTGACGATGATCCAGTTGAGATTTGGCACCGTCAGGCCCGTGTCGAGGTCTGTAACGACCAGTGCATCGGCAGCCGTAGCCAAGGCAAGGGAGATCGCGACAGCAAAAGCAAATACTCCCAAATTTTTCATATTCATGACAACCTCCTTGGCAAAATCACTAAGGTTCAGTTACGAACGCGAATAATCTGTAATTTTTTTTGCGACTTACCTCCTTTCCGGACGGGTGATGGCGGGGGCAAAGGAAAAGGGGGCGGTGGGCATATTATAGCCCTGCGGCCCGCTCTCCGTTGTCCGCGGGTGTGTAATCAGACACATTGTCCGCACCGCAAGAATCACCACAATTCCCGTCCGACAGATTTAGTCGAAATCGACAAGATTGTTTCCCCGAGGTTCTCGCGGGGGAACCCACCTTTAACGTTTTCATGTCCTTAATTGATTTTCCATTTCACGGGACAAAATAAAAAAGCGGACTCCCTGCATATTACGGCACAGAGATCCGCTCTGGTGTTTCCCGGGTTGTGCAAGCACCTGCCATCACCGAAATCCCATTGACTAAATTTTCTATACTCTATCTTACTTCACGCCCGTTGATTATATCCTGCGAAAGGCCGATTGTCAAGGCCAATTTCAAAGAAATCCACAGATTACGCAGATTCAAGTATGACCGCCTGATTGGTTCCTGTTGCGGAAAGTGGTTTTTCGCACTCGGGGAGTCAGCCCCCTCCCGTCAGGCCGATCCCGATAAATCGGGACGGCCTTCCTCCTCCCCGCTGCTCCTCCCCGCGTGTTCTATCCGCCGAAACGTTTCCGTCGAGGTCCTTACTCCCAGCAAATGGTGGAGGGGGGCTTGGTGGAGATGTCGTAAACGACGCGGTTGACGCCGCGGACCTCGTTGATTATGCGGCTGGAGATTCCGCCGAGCAGTTCGTGTGGGAGACGCGAGAAGTCGGCGGTCATGAAATCGACCGTGTCGATTACGCGAAGCGCTATAACGTGTTCGTAGGTTCGCTCATCGCCCATTACACCCACCGACTTGACGGGCAGGATCACGGCGAATGCCTGGGCGACCCTGTCGTACCAGCCGCTCTTGCGCAACTCTTCGATGAGGATGTAGTCCGCCTCGCGCAGTATGGCGAGTTTCTCTTTCGTCACCGCGCCGAGGCAGCGTATCGCCAGGCCGGGCCCGGGGATGGGATGCCGCCAGATTTGCTCGTGCTTCATGCCGAGTTCCTCGCCGAGGCGGCGGACTTCGTCTTTGAAGAGTTCGCGCATCGGCTCTATCAACTCGAAGCCCAGTTGCTCCGGCAGGCCGCCGACGTTATGATGGCTCTTGATGGTGGCGCTCGGCCCGCCGACCGGCGAGGATGACTCGATGACATCGGGGTATATCGTGCCCTGTGCCAGGAAGCGGGCGTCCTTTATCTTCTCCGCCGTTTCTTTGAAAACCTCTATGAAGAGTGCGCCGATTATCTTGCGTTTCTTCTCCGGGTCCTCGACGCCTTCCAGCGCATCAAGAAACCGCTTTGATGCATCGACGGCATGAAGTTTGGCGTGATAGTTATCATGGAAGTCGCGCACGACCTGTTGGAACTCTCCCCTGCGCAGAAGGCCGTTATCGACAAAGATGCACTCCAGTTGCTCGCCGACGGCCTTTTGCAGTAGGCAGGCGACGACGGACGAATCGACCCCGCCGCTCAAGCCCAGGACGACTTTCTTGTCGCCCACGCGCTCGCGGATGCGCCTGACGGTCTCCTCGACGAACGACGACATTTTCCATGTGCCCTTGCAGCCGCAGACGCCGTACAGGAAGTTCCGCATGACTTCCATGCCCCTCGGCGTGTGCGTCACCTCGGGGTGAAATTGCAGCCCGTAGAACGGCACGGACTTGTGCCGGACGGCGGCATGGGTGCAGGTGGGCGTGGAGGCCAGGGTGATAAGGTCGTCGTGCGCGTCGCGGACCTGGTCTCCGTGGCTCATCCAGACGGTGAGTTTCTTGCCCAGGTCCTTGAAAAGCGGTTCTTCTTCGACGATTTCGATTTCACGGCGGCCGTACTCGCGCGCTTCTGCGGGTGTGACCTTGCAGCCGAGGCAGGTGCAGCCGATTTGCATGCCGTAGCAGAGGCCGAGGGTGGGGATGCCGAGGTTGAGGATTTCCCTGTCGCATTGCGGAGCGCCCGGGGCATAGACGCTGGCCGGCCCGCCGCTCATGATGATTCCCTTCGGGGCGCGCTTCTTGATTTCCGCGGCGGGGGTATTGCAGCGGATTATTTCGCTGTAAACGTTGAGTTCCCTCACGCGCCGCGCGATGAGTTGCGCGTACTGCGAGCCGAAATCCAGGACCGCTATCCATTCGTCACGCTTCATGGGACGGGCTTTCCTTGAAGGTGTAGTTGGGCGCCTCCTTGGTTATGGTGATGTCGTGGGGGTGGCTCTCGGCCAGTCCCGCGGGGCTTACCCGGACGAACTCGACGTTGCGGCGCAACTCCTCTATGTTGCGCGCGCCGGTGTAGCCCATCGTCGCTCGAAGACCGCCGACCAGTTGATAGACGAGCCGCGAGAGCGGCCCCTTGTACGGCACGCGGCCTTCTATGCCTTCCGGGACGAGTTTGTCTTTTATCTTGATACCTTCCTGTGAGTAGCGCGACTTGCTGCCTTCGACCATCGCCCCCAGCGAACCCATGCCGCGGCAGATTTTGTAGGTGCGGCCCTGGAAGAGGATAGTCTCTCCGGGGCTTTCCTCGGTGCCCGCCAGCAGCGTGCCTATCATCACGCAGTGGGCGCCCGCCGCGACGGCCTTGGATATGTCGCCGGAGTAACGTATGCCGCCGTCGGCGATGACCGGCACCCCGGCGGCGTCCGCCACGGAGACCGCGTTCATGATGGCCGTTATCTGCGGTACGCCCACGCCCGCGACGATGCGCGTGGTACAGATGGCCGACGGCCCCACCCCCACCTTGATGCCGTCGGCCCCGGCATCTATCAAATCCTTTGTCGCCTCGGCCGTGACGACGTTGCCCGCGATGCACTCCACGTTGTACCGTTTTTTTATCTCGCGGATGGTTTCGATGACACGGGTGGAATGGCCGTGTGCCTTATCCACTGCGATGACGTCCACGCCCGCTTCGATGAGTTTTTCGATGCGCTCGTAGTCGCCGGTGTCCACGGCGGCCCCGCAGCGCAGCCTGCCGTACACGTCCTTGCAGGCGTTGGGGTACTGCGCCATCTTGTCTATGTCCTTTATGGTGATGAGGCCTCTCAGTCGCATAGCATTGTCCACGAGAAGGAGTTTTTCCACCTTGTTCCGGTGCAGGATGTCCATGGCCTGTTCGGTGGTGGTCTCCGGCGGCGCGGTGATAAGTTTCGTGGTCATGATGCGATCCACCCTGCTGGCGGTGTCTTTGTGGAAGCGCAGGTCGCGGCGCGTGATTATGCCGACGAGTTTGCCGCCGTCCAGCACCGGCAGGCCGGATATGTTGTGGCGGGCCATCAGTTCGCGCGCCTTTTCGATAGTGGCGTCGGGTGTAAGGGTCACCGGCGAGGTAATGACGCCGGCCTCCGAGCGCTTTACCTTGCGCACTTCATTGGCCTGGCGGGCTATGTCCAGGTTGCGGTGGATTATTCCCAGGCCGCCCTCCTGCGCCAGCGCTATGGCCAGGCGCGCGTCGGTCACGGTGTCCATCGCCGCCGAGACAATCGGTATGTTCAAGGTTATGTTCCTGGTCAGCAGGGTGCCGGTGCCGACATCCAGCGGGATTACGTCGGACCTCTTCGGCACGATGAGCACGTCGTCGAAGGTTATCCCGTCTATCGGACGTGTTCCGGTCTTGCCTGCGGGTATAGGGTGAGGGTTGCTCATGTTTACCTGCCTCAAAAAACGGGAATAGGCCGAAGGCTTACGGGGCAACCGAGAGCCTATCTATGAAACCGCGGGTATGATACCTGGATGTGCTCTATCATTATGCGCCGCGAAGGGCGCCAGTCAAGGATATTCTCGGAAAAGAGGGTAGGGAGGAATTCCCGGGGCGGCCGGGTGACATTCAGAAAGTGCAACTCCGGCACCAATTTTGCTCCGAGTTCAGCCAAATGGGAAGTGGCACAAGTTAACCGGGCGTAAACAGGCGGACTCGAACACGGGCGCTTAAGGCCCGCGTGAATTTATTTCGCTTGAAATCGTCCGAAGTTTGTGGCACAATCATGGTGAAGATGGAGAGTGAGAGATGTTGACGTATGGCAGAAATCGGGCTATGGGCCGGGAGTCCCGGGCAAAACGCGAAGAGAGCCAAAGTGACAAAAATCGTCAGGTTCGGGCGCCAAATTTGTCACTTTCCAGCCGCCTTTTTCCGCCCGTGGGGTCAAGAATCGCCCGTTCGGCGGATCCGGCTGTTTCGTTGTGCGCACTGTTGATGGTCTGCATGGCGGCAGGTGCGGGGTGTGCTTACCTTACACCCCTGAATACCGGGCTGTCACCGGAGGCCCGCCGCGAATTCAAATCCGACTTCCATACCTTCGACGAAATCCTGCAAACCCTCAGTCAATGGCAGCGGCGATACGGTCTGCACGCGAAAGACCTCGCGAAGATCGATAAAATCGGCAAGTCCTGGGAAGGCCGCCCCATCTACGCAATCAAGATCAGCCGCAATGCCTCAAAAGATGACCCGGTCAAGCCGGATATCCTGGTAACGGGCGGTGTGCATGCGTGCGAATGGATAGGAATAGAAACCGCGATGTATTTCGCGAAGCGCCTCTTGGAAGACTATGAAACCGACGATTATGTCAGGTACATCGTCGATAACACCGAGATATGGATAGTGCCCGTCGTCAATCCCGACGGTTTCGTTTACTCCCAGGAGGAGCCGGACAGAGGCCATCGCCTGTGGCGCAAGAACAGGCGGCCGCTGCCCGACGGGCAGGTCGGCGTCGATTTGAACCGCAACTATCCCTACGAGTGGCGTCTGTCCGGTGACATGCCGCATCTTATCGGTGATGACATCGGCGGCAGTGACGACACCTCCAGCAAATTCTACAGGGGCGCGCCGCATCCCGACGACCCCACTCGACCAAAGGAAACAGAGAAGGAAATTCGCGCGCTTATCACACTCGTAGACGACCCGGCGCACAACTTCGTCCTGTATATCGACTATCATTCATTCAGCGAAAAGATACTCTACCCTCACGCATATAAGAGGGAAAGGCCGCGGAAGGATTATGAGACTTATGAATTCCTCGCCGGGGGCATGGCCCACCTTATCAACCGGCACAGGCGAACCGCCGCCATTCCGGGGTTCGGCAGGCGATACCGGCACAGCCAGGGCAGCCAGTTATACCTTGAGCCGATCACCGGCAGCAGTGTTGACTTTTTTTACGGCTCACGGGGAATCATGTCTCTCTGCGTGGAACTTTCTCCTTCTTTTTCCGTGCGGCGGTATCTCACGGGTTCCGGCTTCATGCTGGACCCGCATCAAATCGTTCCGGTTGCTTTGGAGAACTTCAATGCCTTTCTTTTCGCCGCCGACTGGGCCACGGGCCCGGGGTGCGTCCGGCAGATTACCGTGCGGCAGGACGGCCGCGAGGTCTTCCAGATGACCCAGTCATACGGCGGAGAGACAAAAGTGGCGAGAAATTCCGGCGAACTGAAGCAGGGCAGGGCCGTGGTGACGCTGGTATTCAACAAGCCGATGCTTCTCTCAAGAGAGCACAGGATGGTACCCGAGGAGGATGCAGGGGTCTCACGCCTCAAATTGCTCGACAGGCTCGGCCGGCTTCATCGCCTGGTCGGCCCGGGAGCCTGGACCAGAACACGCTACGGGAATGATACGTTCACGGGAGTAATCTCGATACATGACGATGCGCACTTTGACTTCTCGCGTGGCGCCGTGGTGATCGGGGCGACCGACGGCATCGGCTTTGCCCCGGACCTGCGGCCGGCCACGCGCCCGGTCTATCTCGCCGGTGAAGGCATGTGGCTCAATTATGAGTGCGGCCGTTACGAAAGGGCGCCGATCAACCAGGCCGAACTCGCCGGCGACACGGCGCGAAGATGACCGGAACGACTGTTGCCGCCCGTGAAACGCGACATTACCGGCAAACCGGAGCATGATTATTGATCGCCCCTAACACGCCAGCGCCCGAAACGCGCTACTGCAAGTTTCACCCCGAGCAGCCCGCCGAGGTCCGGTGTAAGACCTGCGGCGCGTATCTCTGTTACGACTGCAAGTACTTCTACTACGGCGAATATTATTGCGGGGATTGTTTTGTCCGCCTGCGAAGCGACGAGGCAAGGGGGGACTGGATCTACCCCATGGCCGGAAGGGCCGTTGTCGCGGTGTCCGCGCTCCTGGGAATAATCACCGTTCTCGGTATTACCGGAACGCCCCGCCTGCAGACCGCCGACGCCGATGCCGTAATAATGTCCGTCGTCGGCCTCGCGCTGTGGCACCTGGCGGACGTCGTCCTTTTCATCTGCGGCATCGGCGCTGTCACGTTCAAGAGATGGGCGAGGAAGGGACTCATCTACGGCGGGGTTCTCGGCATTTTACGCGGCGCGGTATGGCCGGTCGTGCTTTTCCTGACGGTAAAAACCCCGAATATGTTGCTCGTCGTGTTCTATGCCTTTGTCGCACTTTACGGGCTATCTGTCGTCCTTTTCTATGCCCACAAAAGGCTGCGCGACGAATTCCGCGCCATCAGGCCGTAGTGATTGCATCGGTGACAGTCACTAATCTACTCAAGTTGACTGACTTTTTGTTAACCTCGGTGACTGTCACCAATTACGGATCCGTTCCGACCTTGTCGGAACGGATCGCAGATTGGTGACTGTCACCGTAAGGTATGAGACGGTAGATTATAACCAAGCACCCGCCATCGCTCAGGAAAAGTCAGTCAACTTGAGTAATCTACGAATCTCGCTCGACAGGCCCGCGAGATTCCGTAGTTAGTGACAGTCACCGTCGCCGTATGCTTCGAGGATTTTGTCGCAGGCGCGGACTATCTCGCGGCGCAGTTCTTTCGGTTCTCGCGCGGTGGCGTAAGGGCCGTGCTTGAGCACCCAACGGGCCGCCCAGTTCAGGCTGTCGGTGTCCAGCCGCAGGTCGATGCAGCCGCCCCCACGCTTTTGCAAGGCTTCGGGTGGGTACTTCTCAGCGATGAACCGGGCGTACTCCGGACCGAACCGCACCCTCACGCTCATCGTGGGCCTGGCGTTGATATACATCCTGCCTTCGAGGTATTCCGTCAGGTCGAAATATTCCGGGCGCTGAAAGTCGGTGTCCGTGATGGAGGCGTGTCTTATTCTGTCGCCGCGAAAGGGAATGGTCTTGCGGTGTTTTTTGTCGTAGGCGACGAGGTACCAGCGGTGGCTGCGCGCAAGGAGCGCGTAAGGCCGCACGCGCCGCCGTGTGGTGACGCCGCTGCGCAGGGAGTGGTACTCGATTATCAGTTCCTTCTGTCGGTCGATGGCCTGTTGCAGGACGGCGCGCTTCTTCTTCGGCATTTTGACCTGGACGGTGCAGTACACGTAGTCCTTGTCCCTGACCCTGCGTCCGCTGCGGCGTACGGCCAACTTGCGCATCAGTTCCCTTATGTCCGGGGCGCCGCCCGGCCCTGCGGCCCGCTCCGCCTGCATCAGCGCGCATTGCAGGGCGGCGTGTTCATCCGCCGAGAGACGCACCGGGCGCTTAAATCCGCCCGGGAAGTTGATGTGCAGGCGGCCGTCCTCGACGTACGCCTGGACGTAGTCGCTGGGAGAGTACGGCGGCACGCCGCACATTATGAGAGCGTGCACGTCCCGCACCAGTTCGTCGATGCCGCAGCCGAGGTAGTCGGCGAGTTCCAGCAGGTCCGCGCCGCGTCGTTTTGCGGCGAGCGGCACAAGGTTCAGGATTCTGCCCAGCCTCTTTTTTGTTTCATCCGGCTGCATCTTTCTTTTCCTGTTGCATAAGGGGGGCATCTGTCACGTGTGCCTTTGCCTGATTTTCTTTACGGTATCAATCAATAGATTCCTGAGACGCTTCGGCGACGTGACGACGGCGTGCGGGCCGAACTTGAGCAGCCATCTGATAAGAGGCTCCTCGCGGTACACCGGCATGCTTACAACGACCCCTCCGGTTTTTGCGCTGACCCGGCAGGTCGAGGCCGCAAGCGACTCGCGCGCCATCCACCAGACTTCGTCATCGAATGTGATTTTCGCATCGTAGAGTTTCTTCGTTTCCGGCTTCGGGCCTTTCTCCCACGGCAGGACACCAAGGTATTTCTTCAGGCGGAAGCCGCGCGGGCGCTTGAAATCGGCCCGGCCCGGGTTTCCCCTGTTTACCTGCACCTGCGTCATGATCCTGTCCAGGCGGAAGAGCCTTATCGCCTGTTTCACCGTACACCTGCCGACGAGATACCACTTGCCTTCCCGCAGGAAGGTCCCGTAAGGCTCGACGGCGCGCCGGCCGACGTCGTCCCTGTGCATACTGTGATAGTAAAAAGTGACTATCTTGCAAGCCCTGGCCGCGTTAATCAAGGCCGCCAGGTTGGCGCGCACCGACGGCTGTTCGTCCGCGCCGAGTTTGAACACCGGCAGGTGGTCATCCGTCCGTGGAACGTCGTACGGCGTGTCGTCGAAGCGCAGTTTCTGCAAGGCCGACAGCAGCGGACCCAGGACGGGGCTGTTGCTTTCCAGAGCCGCCGTTGTGTGGAGACAGGCCAGCAAGCGTCGGTGTTCCGCCGTCAGGTGAATGGCGGGGTGGGCGAATGACTCGCGTCGTATGTAGTATCCGCCCGTGTCCAGGCTGTTGCGGGGGACGTATTCGATGGATATGCCCAGGGATTTCAGCACCTCCTTGTCGCGGGCGAAACGCCGCCTCGCGGCGGAGGACCTGACT
>QNCA01000008.1 GCA_003644325.1 Planctomycetota bacterium | reverse complement strand
ATTCTTTTTCCATGAGCCGCGCGATAACCAGACGCTGTATCTCGCTGGTGCCTTCGCCGATTGTAGTCAGTTTCGCGTCGCGGTAGTAGCGCTCTACCGGATACTCGCGCGAAAAGCCGTTGCCGCCGAATATCTGTATGGCCTCTCTGCCGGCGCGCACGGCGACTTCGCTGGCGAATAGTTTGGCCATGGCTGCCTGTTTGGTATATTTCCTCTTGGCGTCCTTCATGCGGGCGGCGTTATATATCATGTGCCTTGCGGCCTCTATTTCGGTGGCCATGTTCGCCAGTTTGTTCTGTATCGCGCCGAAGGATATCAGGGTCTTGCCGAACTGCTTGCGCTCCTTTGCGTACTCCAGCGCCTTGTCCAGACAGCCCTGAGCGATGCCCAACGCCATGGCGCCGATACTTATGCGTCCGCCGTCAAGCGTTTTCATGAAGAATATGAACCCTTCGCCCTCACTGCCCACCAGGTTTTCAGCGGGCACACGGCAGTCTTCAAAGATGAGTTCCCCCCAATCAGAGCCGCGCGTGCCCAGTTTCTCATCCTTGCCGCCGATCCTGAAGCCGGGCGAGTCCTTTTCCACGATGAACGCGCTGATGCCGTGGTGCTTCTTGCTCTTGTCGGTCATTGCCGTAATGATGAAGGTCGAGCCGTAGTTTGCATTGGTGATGAATATCTTGGAGCCGTTGAGGATGTAATGATCGCCGTCACGGACGGCGGTAGTCTCGGTGCCGGCCGCGTCGCTGCCGGCGTTGGGCTCGGTCAGGCCGAACGAGCCTATCTTCCTGCCGCTGGCCAGGTCCGGCACGTACTTGCGGCGCTGTTCCTCGGAGGCGAAATCGTAGATGGGCGAAGTGCCCAGCGATGTGTGCGCCGCCAGGCTCAGTCCCGTCGAACCGCACACGCGCGATATCTCCTCGACTGTTATCGCGTAAGAGACGTTATCCGCGCCGGCGCCGCCGTATTCCTCCGGAAACGGCACTCCCATCAGGCCCAGTTCGGCCATTTTCTTGAAGGTCTCCTCGGGAAAGCGCGAGTTTTCGTCAATTTCCGCGGCAATCGGTTCTACTTCGTTCAAGGCGAAGTCGCGCACCATCTCTCTGATAGCCAGTTGGTCTTCAGTCAGGTTATACGGCATTTAAGGTTCCTCCCGCTGATATTGGTTGCCTTCCCGGCGGGTCTTCGACTCGCCGAGGTGACGTTTAACGAATTGCCCGGGTGTCATTATTTCAACTGATTCGAATCTTCCGACCCGCTTCAGGTGCATGTCGCTGCTGATAAGGTATTTTACCTTCCCCGCCAGCGCACATTCCAGAAATTTATCATCCGCCGGGTCCTCCTTCACTACTCTCAGGCGTCTGGAGGGGCGGACGGTTCTCGTCAGCATCCTGTTTCGCACGAGCGCCAGTATTTCGTCGCGCTCCCTTTTGCGAAAGGGCAGCGGCGCTATGATATGCTCATATTCCTTTAGAACCGCCGCCGATACCACTGCCCGCACATCGCCGCGCTTCCAGGCGCGGATGATTCTGCGCGACGCGCCGGGAAAGAAACCCGCTATCAACATATTCGTATCCAGCACCACCTCTACTTTCCGCCGGGTCATCAGTCCTTGCCCTTCGACTTGCCCGATATTACCCCGACCGGGTCGATTTCCTCCCTGAATATTCTTATCTCCTCGGAAGTGGGCGCGGGCAGGATTTCGGGCTCCGCCTTTATTATCAGTTCGAAGCCGGTCTCCTTGATAACGTCATCTTTTGTGACCCCCTCGTACACGCCGAGCAGTTCCATGCGTTTTGTCTCGTCGTCGTAGCCCATCATGCCGAGCGTGGTCACGACTCGCCACGGCCCTCCGGGCGCGGGCAGACCGGCGCGCTCCCTGCCGCCCGGGCCGTCAAGGTATCCCGGCGTGGTTATGAAATCCACGTGTTCGAGAAAGCGCCTCTTCTCGTGGCGCATTATGGCAATCGTCTTGAAACAGAGCGAACCCACGTCGTTGGCGCCCCCGCTGCCGGGGAAGCGGGCCTTCGGGTGGAAGTAGTCGCCGATGACCGTCGAGTTCAGGTTGCCGTACATGTCTATCTGCGCGCCGCCCAGGAAGCCGTAATCCACCATGCCCTTGCCGGCGTCGCCCATGATGTCGTCCATGCCGCCGGCATAGGTGGCGTGATAGAACGTTATCGACTCGCCGACGGACAGCGGCAGCCGCGTGAACTCGGGGTCGAAACCGCCCGCCTCGAAGACGAGTATCAGGTTCGGGGCGTGGGTTTTCTTTGCGAGCGAAGCCGCCGCCAGAGGCAAACCCGAGCCGACAAAGCACGTCTTGTTGTCTTCGAGCAAGCCGGCGGCGGTGCGAATCATCTGTTCCGTTAGAGAATGCTTCATCGTTTCCGTTCTCCTACCACGGGTACGGCGGTGATTCCTCGAAACGTTCGATGCGTTCGAGGCGCTTCATCTTCTCTTCGCCGCCGACCAGTTGCAGGTATTCATTGAAGTCCTTGACGTCGTAGACGTACTTCTTCACGTATGCCGCCGTGTCTTCCTCGCTCTGCGTCGCCTTGAGGTATTCGGCGATGACCTCTTCGTCGAACCAGTAAGACCCGGGCATCTCACACGGGTGCGAGCCGTAGGGCTGGTGCACCACGGCGTCCACGCAGAAGTACGGTATCATCGTGAGGTGTGGGTTTTCTCGAATCGCCGAGTTATCGATGATTTCCTCTGCGCTTACTATGACGCGCTTTCCGGCGCGTGCGACGTCCTTGTCGGCTATGCTGATGCCTTCAATCTGGCAGTTGCCGTACTTGTCCGCGCGCGGCACGTGCATCAGCACCACGTCCGGGTACAGGGCCGGCAGCGCGCAGTATATCTCGCCGGTGAAGGGGCAGCGAACGGTCTTGGCGCCGCTGTATTTGAACGTGTCCGTGCCCAGCATTACCTTGACCGGAATGAACGAGACGCCCATTGCGGCCGCTTTGTAACGCCACGAGAAGGACGCATTGGACCATTCCTGCGTCGACAGTTTGCCGGCCTTTATCAGTCGGTCGCCCACGCGGGTGCGCACGGGGCGCAACTCGTGTCCGAACGAGTATGCGACGTCCACGTGGCTTACGCAGCCGCCCGCCATGAGGAAATCCAGGTCATGGCACGCGGTATGGCCGGCAATGCGCAGATTGCGCTTCTTCCGGCGGACGATCTCGCAAATCAACGCCATCGGCACGCGCACATGGCCGAAGCCGCCGATGCCGACGTAGTCGCCGTCGTGAACGAATTTCTCGACCGCCTCTTTTGCGGTCATGCGCTTGTCGGTCTGCTCACGCGATTTCTTGCCGAACCACGTCCGGGCCTCTCCTGCGGTCAGCGGGCGACTGGCGAGTTCCATGTCGCCCTGCGGCAGTTCGTTCATCTCGTTTACGCTCCGTTTCGGTTTGTCGTGGCCGGGGTCGCCTCACGGCTTCCAGAGGTAAAGGAACCTGGGTGAATCCATTTCCGGAAGCCCCCCCGTGTTCAGGTTTACGTTCACGCCCGTGTTTATGGTGGTCGTGTTTGCGCCGCCCAGTCCAAAGATACTGGGCGGCGGCACGTAGTGGTATCTTACCACGGTCGCATTGGTGAGTTTCGCCTCGGACTTCGCGACCTCCAACGCTCTCTCGAAGTGGCCTATTTCGTCTATCAGGCCGTTGGCCTTGGCCTCCGCCGCCGAGAAGACCCGCCCGTCGGCGATTTCCCGCAACGCGGCGTCGTCCTTCCAGCCGGCAGCGTCCCTGCGCCCTTCGTACACGACCTCGAGGAACCTGGCGTACATGCCGTCTATGTGTTTCTGGAAGTACTGCCGGTCATCGTCGGTAAAATCCTTGAACGGTGAGCCGGCGTCCTTCATTTTACCGCTCTTTATCGCGTGTACCTTCACTCCGATTTTGTCCAGTCCCTCCTTGACATTTATGATCATGGCGATGACGCCGATGCTCCCGGTGGTGCACGTCGGCATGGCGACTATCTTGTCGGCCGGAGCCGAGATGTAGTATCCGCCCGACGCGGCCACATCTTTCATGAATACTATGACGGGAATATCGCTGCGCTCCTTCTTGAAGTTCGCCAGCAGGTGGTGTATCTCGTCGCTTGCCGTCACGTATCCCCCCGGACTGTTCACCTCTACGATGAGGGCCTTGACCCTCGGGTCGGACCGTACCTTCGACAACTGACCCTCGAAGGCGCTCAGCTGGCTGAGCATGGTTCCGAAAGGCGTCTTCTCATCCACGTCGTTTATCAGCCCCTCTACCGAGATGACGGCTATTTTGTCTCTTGCGCCCGCGTCAGAGTAATATTCGTCCGTGGATGGCTGAAACTCTCCGTGCATCCCCGCGCCCAGGCCCATGAACGTGCGGACCAGAAGGATCATGTTCATCCCCGCGCTGAAGAGCAGCAGTATGCCGAAGATTATGGCTATCCAGAATCCGGCTCGGCTGGGACGTCGCTGCACGATGGTCTGCTGTGGAGGCTGAGCGCCGTATTGTGATGACGGCTGCGAGCCTGATTGCTGTTCCGGGCCTGGTCCCTGTTCCATGGCCGCACTCCTTTCGCGTAACGAAAAAGCAACAATGCCGCCCCGTCCCCCTGATGGACGGGGGACGGGATGGTATCAAACCGGTACGTTAGTCCGCAAAGACAAAATAGACGTCGGTGGGCTTGAACTTTGAGAGCCTCAGGAACCGGGCGCGGATCTTCCTGCCCACCCAGTCCAGCGTGGCCTCGTTCGGGTCCGGCCCGACGAGCCTCGAGAGGAACAGCGTGTCCACGCCGTCCCATTCCACCTGTATGAGTATGAACGGACACTGGGGCAGGAATTCCTGGCTGCCGAAGTGACACACGGTGAAGGTGTGTATGCGGGCCTCCTGGGGCAGTTCAAACCAGTCGCACTCCGCACCGCACATCATGCAGTGCAGCCGGGGCGTGCCGTAGGTATAGCCGCACTTGGGGCACTTCGTGCCGAGAAGTTTCTTGTTTGCCAGCCCCGCGAAGAACGGCGAGTCCTGCCCGTATGAATGCAGGTAATCTATCTGGTAGGGCTGTTTTACCAGTATGGGGCTCATCTCCTTCAGTTGCGAGAGGTCCTTTGGAAAGGGCACGTTGAAAAGCACGGTCCCCTCTTCCGTCTCCTCGATTTTCGCCGCAGCCTCGGGATTTAGATTCGGTTTATTTGCCATGGTAACTGCTCCCTGATACGGGTTGTTTTCAAAAAACTCCTGTTAGAAAGCCTTTTCAAGGATCGACACGGTCACGTAAGTGCCGGTTCCCGCGTGCGAGTGGATCGCGCCCACCTTTGCATCCGGTATCTGGATGGTCTTGTCGTTCAAGTGTTTTTCAATTGTCCCCTGTAACTGCCACAAGGCGAACACGCCCTGCATGATGCCGGTGGCGCCGACCGGGTGCCCGCAGGCAATCAGCCCGCCCGACGGGTTGACCGGGCAGAGACCGACCTGGCTCTTGTCGGGGAATTCGAGACCGTAGTCAATGTTCTTGAGGAATGGCTTGCCGGACGCGGCGAACTCGCCGCCTTCGCCGTACTTGCACAGGCCCATGTCTTCGTACGTCTGGATCTCGGACGAAGTGTAGGCGTCGTGCAGTTCGATGAAGTCGATTTCTTTCAGCGGGTCCTTAATACCGGCGTGTTCGTAAGCCTGCTTGCTGGCCATGCGTCCCGCGCGGAAGGAGTGCACGCCCGGGTATTTCAGGTCCTTGTAGTCCTCTTCCTTTTCATTGGGCAGCAGGGGCACCTTCAGGTGCGGCCTGTCGGCCATGCGCATCGCGTCGGTGCCCGTACCCACGCCTCGGATGAGGACGGGCTTGTCGGTGAGTTTTTTCGCCGCTTCCTCGCTGGCCAGTATGACGCAGGCGGCGCCGTCGCTCATCACGCATACGTCCAGCCTGGTCAGAGGCCATGCGACCATCGGGGCGTTGCGCACGTCCTCGATGGTCAGTTTCATGCGCTTCTGCGCATACGGGTTGTGGAAGGCGTTGGCGTGGTTTTTGACCGATACCGCCGCGAGTTGCTCCGGCGTCGTGCCGTACTCCTGCATGTGTCGCACGACCATCATCGCGTAGTAGCCGGTGTAGAAGCCGCCGACGGGGTAGTCGAAACTGACGTCGCTGGCCAGCGCGATGAACTCGTTGCCTTTCCAGGTATTGACGTGGCTCATCGTCTCAAAGCCGTAAGCGGCGCAGACCTCGGACCTGCCGGACGCGATCATTTCCCACGCCGACTGGATGCACAGCCCGCCGGTCGCGCCTCCGCCTTCGATCCTCCGCGCCGGTTTCGGGCACAACCCCAGGTAGTCCGTGGCCATGATGCCCGACATCAATTGCCGCTGGAAGTGGTCGGAGAAGTATGACGACACGCTGGCGTCTATCATGTCCAGTGTCAACTCCGGCACATCGTTCATCGCATAATCGAAGGCCTCCTTGGCAAGGCCCTGAAACGTGCGATCGGGACGCGCCTTCGCAAATTTGCTTATGCCGCCCGATACCATGTAAACTGGTCGCATTACAATACTCCTTTTTCAAAGGAATAACTAAGAGAATAACGCTGCTTATTCGCACGGTTAAAATACTTGTATCATTCTTTCTCCGCTGAACCCCTTCTTCTTTCAACTTCTTCCCGTATGTAGTTCACGAGTTCTTCCGAGGAAGTCCCGGGCCCGAACAGGCGCCCGATGCCCATCTTCTCCAACTCCTTGATGTCATCTTCCGGGATGACTCCGCCCCCGTGGAGGAGAACGTCGCTCATACCGTTTTCGTCCAGAAGTTTCTTGACCGCCGGGAAGAGGGTCATGTGAGCGCCGGAGTGAATGCTCATGCCCACAACGTCAACGTCCTCCTGCAGGGCGGTCTGGGCTATCATCTCCGGCGTCTGGTGCAGGCCGGTGTAAATGACCTCCATGCCCGCGTCTCTCAACGCCGCCGCCACGACACGCGCTCCCCGGTCGTGACCGTCCAGACCGGGCTTCGCAATAAGGACTCTTATTTTGCGCTTCATGACATCCGCTCTCAAAAAATCGGGGGCTCTCTGTATTCGCCGAACTCCTCGCGCATTACCTGTATCATCTCGCCGAGCGTCGCCTCGACCTTGGCGGCGTGCAGTATCTTCGGCATCAGGTTTATGCCCTCGTCGCGGCAGGCCGCCCGAATTTCCTCCAGCGCGTTCCTTGCCGCGACTCCGTCGCGCCGCTCTCGCACCATCTTCAGCGTCTCGGCCTGGTCGTCCTCGACCCTCGGGTCTATCTTCAGTATGTCAATGTCGATGGTTTCGTGTTCATCTATAAACTTGTTCACGCCGACGACGATGCGTTCCTTCTTCTCTATTTGCTGCTGGTACTTGTAAGCGGCGTCGCCGATCTCGCGCTGCATGAATCCCTTTTCTATCGCGGCCACTACCCCGCCCAGTTTCTCGATTTTTTCGAAGTACGCCTCGGCCTCCCGCTCCATCCTGTCCGTCAGCGATTCAACGTAATAAGAACCGGCGAGCGGGTCGATAACGTTGGCCACGCCGGTCTCGTAGGCAATGAGTTGCTGCGTGCGCAGGGCTATCTTGACCGCCTTCTCCGTCGGCAGCGCCAGCGTCTCGTCCATCGAGCTGGTATGCAGGCTCTGGGTGCCGCCCAGCACCGCACTGAGCGCCTGAAAGGCGGTGCGCACGATGTTGTTCTCCGGCTGCTGGGCGGTAAGCGAACACCCGGCGGTTTGGGTGTGGAACCTCAGCAGCCATGACTCGGGTTTCTTCGCGCCGTATTTTTCCTTCATGTGCCGCGCCCAGATGCGCCTGGCCGCCCGGTATTTCGCAATTTCTTCGAAGAAATCCAGGTGTGCGTTAAAGAAGTAACTCAGCCTCGGCGCGAATTCGTCCACGTCCAGTCCCGCCTTTATGCCCGCTTCCACGTACGCGAAGCCGTCCGCCAGCGTGAACGCCAACTCCTGTACCGCCGTGCTGCCGGCCTCGCGGATGTGATAGCCGCTTATGGAGATGGTATTCCACCTCGGCACGTGGTCCTTCGCAAACCGCAGGATGTCGGTGATTATGCGCATCGACGGTTTCGGCGGAAAGATAAAGGACTTCTGTGCGATGTATTCCTTAAGGATGTCGTTCTGTATCGTGCCGGTGAGTTTGTGCGACGGCACACCCTGACTCTCGCCGACGGCGATGTAGAAGGCAAGAAGAACGGAAGCGGGGGCATTGATGGTCATGGACGTGCTGACCTTATCCAGCGGTATGCCGTCGAACAGCGTCTTCATGTTCTCCAGGCAACTGATGGCGACGCCGCAGCGTCCGACCTCGCCGAGTGAGCGCGGGTGGTCGGAGTCGTAGCCCATGATTGTGGGCATGTCAAACGCCACGGACAGGCCCGTCTGGCCCTTTTCCAGGAGGAACTTGTAACGCTGGTTCGTGTCCTTTGCGGTGCCGAAGCCTGAGAACTGGCGCATCGTCCACAGGCGCCCGCGGTACATATTGGCCCGCACGCCGCGCGTAAAGGGATACTCGCCCGGGAAGCCCAGGTCGCGCTCGTAGTCGAGGTTCTTCACGTCTTCGGGCGTGCAGAGGAAAGGCGCCTCGACACCCGAAACGGAGATAAACCGCACGTCGCGCACAGGCAGGGCGTCAACTTTCTCGCGCCACTTTGCGTACTGCGCGGCCAGGCTTTTCACAGACTGCGGCTTTTGCGCCGAGACGCGCACTTTCTTCCTTGTTGTATCTCCGGCTTTGCCCATGTTGTGGTCCGTATGTCGCCGGACTCAATCCTTGAGTATGGAATCCAGTTCCTTGATGATTTGCTCGTTCACGTCAACATCGCCGTATTTCTTGCCGAGCATTGCGGTGCCGTGGTCACTGCCCTCGAAGGCGGGGTGCAGGGTTACCCGGGCGCCGCCGCCCTTGAAGTGCTCCTCAAACTTTTTCGCGGAATCAGGGCTGCCGCCGCGGTCGTCATCTTTGCTGCAGTAAATATAGACCCTGCGGTCCTTCAAGGACGCTGCCGCCTGCACCACGCTTTCATCTATTTCTATTACGGGTGACAGTAGAATCAGCCCCTTGACGCCGTTGTCGACCGCGGCGTAATGCACTCCTATCGTGCAGCCGACGCTGGCGCCGATTATGGCTATCCTGTCTTTGTCGATTCCCTTGCCTGTGAGGAATTCCCTTGCCGCATGCACGTCGTTCTTGCATTCCCACCATGGAGGGCCGCCTTCACGGCCAAAGTCCCGATAGTCCAACGTCTCGTCGCCTTTCTTTGTGCTCTTGCCGTGGCCGCGCATATCCAGCGCCAGGACCGCGTAGCCCTTTGCGACAATCTTGTCGATAATCGGGTTCCATGACTTGCGGTCGGCGCCTCGCATGTGGAGCAGTATCACCGCGGGCGGTTCATCTCCTTTGCCCTTGTAGTAATCCGCGTATATCTCGACGCCGTCTTCCGTCGTGAAGCGTACTTCCACGGATGCAGCCTTCGGGGCCGGCGGCTCCGCTTTTTCCGCTTCGCCGCATCCGTTGAGCAACAGTATCGCGAAAAACGCCGTCAAACCGATGAATAAATATCCGTGATTCTTCATGATTTCACCTCCCGCGCAATCTGTCTATGAACTTCACGCCTGCGTCGTACGGCGTTTCTTTGCGCTCGGCGACCCTGTCGGCGGCACGCCCGAGTTCCGCGCGATTCTTTTCGCCCAGCCAGAGCGCCCGTTCCACGTGGGCATCCACTATCGTTTTTATCTTCAGCGCGAGTCCCCTGCGGCGGCGCTCCGTGAGGATGTCCTCCGACGCCAGGTGCCTCATGTGGCTGAGGACGGCCTCCGCCAGGGCTTCCACGCCGACGCCGACGGTTCCCTGCGTCAGTAAGACCGGCGGCTTCCAGCCCTGCCAGTCCTTCTTGAGGCTTAGCATAGCCTTTATTTCGTCCGCCAGCCTGTCCGCGCCCTCGCGGTCGGACTTGTTTACGGCGAATACGTCCGCTATTTCCATGAGGCCGGCCTTCATCGCCTGTATCCGGTCGCCCGCCTCGGGATACAATACGACGATGGTGGTATCGCTGATGTTTATGATGTCCAGTTCCTCCTGACCGACGCCGACGGTCTCAATAAGGATGTAATCCTTGCCGAGCGCGTCGAGGATGTCGGCGGCGTCCTGTGTGGCCTTGGCCAGGCCGCCGGCGCCCCCGCGGCTGGCCATGGAGCGTATGAACACCCCCGGGTCGGTGAACCAGTCGCTCATGCGTATCCTGTCGCCGAGCAGCGCGCCGCCGCTGAAGGGGCTGGTGGGATCGACGGCCAGCACTCCGACGGTCTTGTCCCGCTTGCGAAAGAACTTGATGAGTTCGCCGGTCAACGTGCTCTTGCCCGCGCCGGGCGGGCCGGTTATGCCTACACGGTGAGCGCGGCCTGTGTGCGGGTATATCTCCTTGAGCAGGTCAACCGCATCAGGTCCTTCGCTTTCCACCAGCGTGATAGCGCGTGCCGCGGCCAGGCGGTCGCCCTTGAGCACTCTTTCTGCGATATTCAATTATTCCTCTGCGTTCCCGTACGTCGTTCCCTCTGCCGGACTGCTAATCCCGCAGGAACGCGCGGGAGATGACGATGTTTTGGATTTCCGATGTTCCTTCGTAAAGTTCCGTTATCTTGGCGTCCCGGTAGAAGCGCTCCACCGGATACTCCTTGGTATATCCGTATCCGCCGAAGATCTGCACGGCGTTATTCGCGGCCTTGTTGCAGGCGGTTGATGAGAAAAGTTTGGCCATCGACGCCTCGATAGTGTGTCGCACGCCGAGGTCTTTCAGGTGTGCCGCCCTGAGGGTGAGGAGTTTCGCCGCGTCCAGTTCCATTGCCATCTC
Source organism: Planctomycetota bacterium (assembly GCA_003644325.1). Taxonomy (GTDB): domain Bacteria; phylum Planctomycetota; class B129-G9; order B129-G9; family B129-G9; genus B129-G9. Next base: position 2,126 of record QNCA01000008.1, on the reverse strand, counting down.
GGCTATCATCCATTGAATCGGCTGGAACGCGGCTATCGGCTTGCCGAACTGCTTTCGCTCTTTGGCGTACTTCACGGATTCCTCCAGGCAACCCATCAAAATGCCGCATGCCTGCGAGGCGATGCCGATTCGCCCGCCGTCGAGCGTGTCCATTGCTATCTTGAAGCCCTCGTTGTATTCGCCCAGCAGGTTTTCCTCGGGTATCTCCAAATCGTCGTAACTCAACTCCACTGTATTCGCGGCGCGGATGCCCAGTTTCTTCTCGTGCGTGCCGACGTTGAATCCCTTGAAATTTTTTTCGAAGATGAACGCGGTGATGTTGTGACCCCGGCGCGCTTCCTTGTCTGTCACGGCGAAGGTAATGATGACCTCCCCCACTCCCGCATTAGTGATCCAGACCTTGGAGCCGTTGAGGACGTAGCGGTCGCCTTTCTTAACTGCTGTGGTCTTCAGGGCCGCCGCGTCGCTGCCCGCAGTGGATTCCGTCAGGGCGTAGGCGCCTATCCACTCTCCGCTGGCGAGTTTCGGCAGGTATTTCTTCTTTTGCTCTTCGGTGCCGAACTTGAGCAGAGGATTGCTGAGCAGAGAATTATGCACGGACAGGGTAACCCCGGTGGACGCGCACACGCGGCTGACTTCCATTATTGTCAGCGCCAGGGCAACGTTGCCCGCATCCGTGCCGCCGTATTTCTCCGGTATGATCATTCCCAGGAAGCCCAGTTCGGCCAGTTTCTTTACTATGGGCCATGGGAATTCTTCCTTCTGGTCGTACTCCGAGACGACGGGGCGTATCTCTTTCTCAGCGAACTCCCGCGCGGTCTTCCGAATCGCCTCTTGTTCTTCTGTCAGATCGAAGTCCATCAGTCTTTTGCCTCCCGTGTTGTTCTCTTGCTTTAAGGGTTTAACTTCACTGTAGCGTCGCTTCCCGTATGGCCGGTTTGGCCTTGTTCTTGAGCGCAAGGCGCAGACACAACGTCAATCCCCCGTAAAGGAAGACAGCGGCCGCTGCCACCAGTATGATGCCCCCGACCGACACTTTGGCCTCCACCTCGCCGACTTTCGATATGCCGTTCAACCAAACGATGAATCCGTCTATTTCTCCAAGCCACCGAACCCTGGTAATCGCCGCCGCAGCGGTAACTATAATGGCGATAACCGACCAGAAGATACTTCTGTTTGCAATCGTCGCCGCAACGCAGGTTGCCCCGATTATGAGTATCACGAACAGGGCAAACTCTTTGCCTCCCGCAATCCACACGTTCAGCCACCACAATGCGCCCAAGAGGACTGTTCCCGCGAGTATGACCAGCGCCACATTTCGTTTCCGGGCCAACAACGCCGCCACTACGGTTATCAGCCCGATAATACACCAGCCGCCTATCATTGTCGCCCATCGCGGGTAACTGCCGCCGCCGTAAGGACTGCGTATCTCGTTGACAAGATTCAGCCCGATGATTATCAAAAGCGCTATCGGTGTGATAACGCGGATGCAGATAGTCCACCAGGCGCGCACCTTAATTTCGGAGACCTCGTTGAGGTATTTTTTCAGTTCCCCGGTCCTATACAGCCAGCCCACGACGATACACTGCAAGAGCCCGACGACCGGCAGCCCGTAATTACTCATCCAGTTGTCCACCACATCCAGCCACCAGAACCCGCCCTTTGTACAGAAGACCAGACCGAGCAGGAACCCGAACAGACAAAAGAGGAATGTCAGTAGTTTTCTGTTGATTTTCACCCTGTCATAGACGCCCGTCAGAACGCCCTCGACAAGCGAGAAGGCCGAGTCAATGCCGAGCGAAAGCAGCGTGACGAAGAACGCCACCCCTACAATCGGCCCCCAGATACTCCCCAGGGTCGCGATTGCCGTGGGATAAACCACGAAGGCCAGCCCAAAGCCATGCTTCGCCGCCTCCGGCACCGGAACGCCCTGCATCCCGGCGATGTAGCCCACTATGCTGAAAACCGCGAAGCCCGCGAAGAAACTGTAGCCGCAGTTGGCCATGGACGTGATAAACGCGCTGTTGTTTATCTCTTCATGTTTGGCCCGGTAACTGGCGTAGGCTATCAGGACGCCAAAGCCGAGCGTCAGGGAAAAGAACACCTGCCCGTATGCGGCCAGCCAT
>QNCA01000007.1 GCA_003644325.1 Planctomycetota bacterium | reverse complement strand
GCGGAAACCGGATAGTAATGAGTCAAGTTGACTGACTTTTTCTGGATGATGGTGGGTGCTTGATTATAATCTGCTGTTTCACAACACCTTACGGTGACAGTCACCAATCTACGATCCGTTCCGTCAAGGGCGGAACGGCTCCGTAATTGGTGACAGTCACCGAGGTTAACAAAAACTCAGTCAACTTGAGTAATGAGTCGCAGAAACTTTTGTCCTGACTTTTTTCGAGAGGTCGTATGAATCGTCGAAACAAAACAATCCTTGTAATAGATGACGAGAAAAGCATGCGGGAATATCTCAAAATCATCTTCCGCAAGGATGGCTACGACGTTATTTCGGCGGGAAACGGCGGCGATGGGCTTGGACTGTTTGAAAACAACCAGGTGGATCTGATAATCCAGGACCTGAAGATGCCCGGCCTCAGCGGCACGGATCTGCTGCGCGCGATTCGCGAGCGCGACGAGAGCGTTCCGGTAATAGTCATCACCGCGTACTCCACGTGGGATACCGCCGTGGAGGCGATGAGGTTGGGCGCATACGGCTATATAAAGAAGCCGTTCGATAACGACAACATCAAGAGCGTCGTCCAGCGTGCGATAGAGAGCCGCGGTCTGGCGCAGGCGGGTATCGACAAGGACTTCGCGGACATCATCGGCGATCACGCCGGAATGCGCCGGATATTCGACATGATCAAACGCATCGCGCCGACCGACGTCACCGTGCTCATCCACGGGGAGTCCGGCACCGGCAAGGAACTCATCGCCCGCGCGCTGCATCGCGGCTCGTTGCGGGCCGACAAGCAGTTCGTGACCATCAACTGCGGCGCATTCCCGGACGCCCTGCTCGAGAGCGAACTCTTCGGCCACGTCAAGGGCGCTTTCACCGGTTCCGTCGGCGACAAACGCGGCATGCTCGAGGTCGCACACGAGGGGACCTTCTTCCTCGACGAAGTGGGGGAGATGTCGCCCCAGATGCAGGTAAAGTTCCTCCGCGTGATGGAAAACCAGGAGTTCAAACCGGTCGGCGGCACAACGACAAGAAAAGTCGACGTCCGCTTCGTGACGGCGACCAATCGCGACCTTTCCGGCATGGTTGACAACGGCCTGTTCCGAGAGGACCTCTACTACAGGCTCAACGTTATCCCCATAGTCCTTCCGCCGCTTCGCGAGCGCATGGAGGACGTGCCGCTCTTGGCGGGGCACTTCCTGGCAAAATACGCCTCCAAGATGAAGAAAGACGTTCGCCGCCTGTCACCGGAAGCATCGCGCATGCTGAAAAACTACGACTGGCCCGGCAACGTTCGCGAACTCGAAAACAGCATCCAGCGCGCGGTCGCCCTCAGCGATGGCGATGTTATTAATGCCGAGCATCTCTTCCTGCACGGCACACACCCGGGTCGGGCCGGTATTGGCAGGGCGCCGCTTGCAGACAAGATTCGCCCCGTCCTCGCCGCGGAGGGCATGGACCTGGAGAAGGAACTGGAGGACCTGGAGAGGAAGTACCTCAGCGAGGCGCTCTCGATGTGCAACGGACATCTGTCCAAGGCGGCGGAACTCCTGAACCTGACATTCCGCTCCATCCGGTACAAGGTCAAGAAACTGGGCCTTGACCGGAAGGCATTTGTCGCGCGCAATTGACCCGGCCGCGGGGAAAGTCTAAAAACCGCCTGAAGGGAGTTGAACCCTTCAGGTGGTTTTTTTCATGTTCGGCCGCCTTGTTGCTTTTTGGCGCAGGGTGTGCTTGAATACCTCTCGGCGATTTTAACGGAGCGTGTATGGCTTTCAAGACATACGAAGAGGCCAGGAACTTTTTGTTCGGGTTTACCAACTACGAGCGCGTCGTCGATTTCGACTATAACGCCTCGAAACTGGACCTCCGCAGGATGAGGGCGCTGCTGGAATTCCTCGGGGAGCCGCACCTGGCGATGCACGCCGTCCATATCACCGGCACGAAGGGCAAAGGCTCCACTGCGCTCATGATCGCGGAGATCCTCAGGGCGGCCGGTGTACGGACGGGCGCTTATATGTCTCCGCACCTGGTACGCCTGGAGGAGCGTATCTGCGTGAACGGCGAGATGATACCGGAGGATGAACTGGTAAGGCAGGTGAATCTGCTGCTGCCACACCTGGAGGCTTGCGCCCGGAGCGGGCGGCGCTTTGCGACGCCCACGTTCTTTGAAATTTTCACCGCCATTGCCTGGAGATACTTCAAGGAGTGCGGCGTGGAGGTCGCCGTTGTGGAGGTGGGCCTCGGCGGCAGGCTGGACTCCACGAACATTATTGCCCCGGACGTGTGCATTATCACGAACATCTCCCTGGACCACACGCGCCAGCTGGGGGGCACGCCGCCGCGGATTGCCGCGGAGAAGGCAGGCATCGTGAAGCCCGGCGTGCCGGTGTTGACGGCCGTCACGGATGACGAATCATTGCGCGTGATAGCGGACAGGTGCCGCGGGGCGGGCGCGCCGCTGTACCTGCTGGGGCGGGATATCCTGCTGGAGGGGGACGGAGAGTTCAGTGTCGGACTCGGGCGGCGGACGGTGGGGGGCCTGTCGCTGAAGGTTCCCGGAAGGCACCAGCGGTGGAACGCGGCGCTGGCGGTCGCGGCGGCGTTTGTTCTGTCCGAGTCCTTTCCCGCGATAGGGGACGGTGCGATACGCGCCGGCTTGCGGCGCGTCGAACTGCCGGGGAGAATAGAGGTAACGCAGCGCAAGCCCACGGTAATTATCGACGGCGCTCACAATGCGGCTTCGATAGAATGCCTCCTCGATTCACTCCACGACGATTTTGCCTGCGACAGTCTGCGCCTTGTCTTTGCGGTTGTGACCGGCAAGGACATCGCGGGTATGGCGCGGCGTATCGCAGAACGCGCGAGGGAATTGAAACTGGAATCTCTGACGCTTACCGGCACGGACAGCCCGCGCTCGTGCGGGAGGGAGACGCTCCTGCCCGTGTTCGAGCAGGCCTTGGGCGCGGCGGGGGTGGATGTTCGCGTCGAATGGTCGGACGACGTGCGTCATTTGTATGACTGCGCGACAAAGGCGCCCCCCGGCGCGCTGACCTGCTTCACGGGTTCCATGTACCTGGCCGGCAGGGTGAAGGAGATAGTCCTCTCCACGATGCCCGGCGCCGAGACGTAAACGGGCAACAGTCAAGGGCAAAGGGCAAGGGCAAGGGGCAAGGGGCAAGGGGTGCGGATTACTTCCCCTTTTTGTTGTTCTGTCCGGGGACCATTTTGTTGATTTTGCAAAAATCCGGGTTTTCAGCGCAGAAGTTCATTATGTGCTCGACGGCCTCGTCCGTGCTGTCAACCAGTCTGAGGTAGTTCGTGTCCTCCGGCGCTATGGTCTTAAACCGTATCATGTGGTGCGAGACCCAATCTATCATTTCCTTCCAGAAATCCGTTCCTATCAATATCACGGGGAAGGGCTTGATCTTGTGCGTTTGTATAAGGGTGAGCGATTCGAACAACTCGTCCATGGTGCCGAAGCCGCCGGGCATTATGATGAAGGCGATGGAGTGGCGCACGAACATCACCTTGCGCACGAAGAAATACCTGAACGTAATCAGTTTGTCCACGTAGGGGTTCGGCTCCTGTTCGTAGGGCAGGTCGATATTCAGTCCGATGGAGAGTCCCCCGGCGTCCTGTGCCCCGCGATTGGCCGCTTCCATCAGGCCCGGTCCGGCGCCCGTGATTATGTTGAATCCCTCCCTGACCAGCCGCTTCGCCAGGGACCTGGTCTTCCTGTAGTACTTGTGGCTCTTGGGCAGCCGCGCGGAACCGAAGATGGACACGCACGGTCCGACCCCCGACAACTCTTCTATGCCTTCCACGAACTCCGACACGATACGGAACACGCGCCAGGTTTCGTCCTTGGTGAAGTCCCTCTGAAAATCCTCGGGCATTTCAATCTCTCCGTTGTCGCTTTGTGTGGGCCTTGTTTCGCCGGCGTGTCGGCGTAAGGGTGACTGTCACCTGCCGAGATATTCGGATAGGCTTTTAATGGGTGGCTAAGAATATGCGCCGTTGCGCGGTGACGGTCACCATCTACTATCGACACGTCGGGGACGGCTCCGTAATGGTGACAGTCACCGGCGCGTGTTCGCCGGACGCTATTTGTCCGGGGCAGGCTTATCGCCTTCGGGCGTTTCCTTTTCCCGGTCGCGCTGGGCCATGGTTTCTTCGAGTTCCTTTACGACGCGCCGGTCGTCGGGGTCCGTCGAGAGGATGAGTTTGTAATTGTGGATTGCCTTGTCGTAACTGCCTTCTTTGCGCAGGATCTTGTTCAGCCCGAGCAGTGCGTACTTGTTTCGGCTCCGGGCCAGAACACGGTGATAGCATCGCCGCGCTTCCTCGTCGTTGCCCAGTTTCAGGTAGACGTCGCCTATACGGGCCAGTATGTTGTCATTGCGGGGGTTGACTTCGAGCAGTCTCTCCCACGTCTCGATGGCCTTTTCGTAAGCGCCTTTGCCACGGTAGCAGTCTCCGATGCCGTACAGCGCGTACGAGTTGTCGGGCTCCAGTTTCAGGGCCCTCTCGTAGTATTCCATGGCGGTGTCGTAGTCTTCGCGCTTCTTGTGGATGTTTCCGACCATGGTAAGTATGTTGATGAAATTCTCGTCAATCTCCAAGAGTTTGTCGCAGTAATATATTGCGTCGTCGTCCCGGCCCATCTTGTAGTACAAGTCGCCCAGGCCGAGAAACGTGTATTTGTCGCCGTTGTTGATCTCGAGCGACTGGAGGTAGAACTTCTCGGCATCTTCGTAGCGGCCCATCTTTTTGTAGGTGTCGCCGATGCGCGTCAGCACAAAGTAGTCGAATTCGTTCAGTTCGACGTATTTCTTCCAGATCTCGACCGCCTTGTCCATCAGGCCTGCCGCGTGGTAGGCGCTCCCCATGCCCCGCAGCGCGAAGATGTTGTCCGGCTCGCGCTCAAGTATTTTGTTGTAGTATTCTATGGCCTTTTCGGGCATGTGCTGCTTGCGGTGGACGTCGCCCAGGCCGACGAGGATATAAGGATTGTCAGGAGAGAGTTCGTAGGCTTGTTCAAATAAAGAGTGAGCCTCCTCCAGTTTTCCCTTCTTCATGAGGGAGTTGGCCTTCTTTGAGAGCTCACTCACCCGGCGCGTGAGTTCCGATACTTCCTTGTTGTTTCGCTTTTTTGGCATTTATTATCAGTTCCTCTCCTCGCAATTAACTATTTTCCCTGCTTACTTCATTTGACCGTGAAGCGGTAAAAAGATACACACTCTCTCCCTCTAACCCTCCACGCTAACTATACCACATTTTGGCGCAAAGTCAAGGACGAAGCGGGGATGCATGCAAGAATTCTTGATAGCGCCGGCGCCGAGGAACCCCGTTTATCCCTCGACCCCGATAGGGCCTGTATGGGCAAGGCAGGGCGCTTTCAGGGCTTACAGGACCGGCACGGGACGTAGCCCGCCTCGACGGCATCGCGGCGTGTCTTAAACTCGATGCGGTTCCGAGGGAGTATCTGCTTGCCGTACGGGCAGTCCAACCGGTGGAACTTGCGCGACGCCCTGCTGCCGACGTAGCCGTGCGGTGTGGTCTTCCACATGCCGCGCTTGTGCAGGGCCGCGTACTCTTCCAGCGCGGAAAGGACACCGGCGTGTTTCACGTTCGGCGGAAATCGTTTTGCCGGCGCGTAACCCGCCAGTACCATCTCCGCGTTCACAAAAACCGTCTTCCCTTCGCCGGCCTTTGGTCTTGCAAAGACGTACGCCAGGACGCGGCCATAGCGGTCCGTCCTTTCTTTGTCGAAGACCAGCAACACCGTCCTGCCTTCAAGCAGATTCCTGTTATATTCCAGCGCTTCCGTGGAATAAGGCTCCGGCTCGCCCGTATCGTGGCGCGGTTCCGGCGCGTCGATCCCCGTGTAGCGCACCAGGCGCCCGTCGGTCAGAGTTATCGTGTCGCCGTCGTTAACGAGTTCGACCGAGACCTCTTCCGCATCATGGGGTATGTCCTTGCAGATTCCATCCAGTGTCAGAGTGATTTCGTCGTCATTTTGAAACGATATGATGTCTGCCGCTGCCTCGTGGTACGCGTCGGCGTCACGCGGGGGCAGGGACTTGCCCTCGTTCTCGCCGCAGCCCGGAAAAAGGGCGGTGAGCAGCAGCGCCGCAAAAAGTGCAACAAGAGATGTCAGGCCTCTCTCCTCGCATTTTTTATTTCTGCTCCATTTCCTGGATTTTGGTGAGAATGACATAGTTGTACGTCGCGCTCCCAATGACGGCGAGTATGAAGAGGAGATATACCCAGAAGTCCGCCGGCAGAATCCCCACAAGAATCAGAGCCGGCAGGATGTCGAAGGCGGTGTACGCCGCGAGCATCAGGAAGTTGTATTTGTTCGACTGACTACCCCCCATTTTTTGTACAGGCTGCAATGAGAGGGTTTTGCCCTTCTGGGCACCCGGGCGCTGCAAGCGGAGGGAGGGCGTAGCCCGACCGGAGATTGCAGCACGCGCCATATTCCGTTGGCGTCAAATACCCCAGCGCGCTGTGTGGACGCCGCTCGTTGTATTCTTCTCGCCACGCCTCAATCACTATTTGCGCCTCCTTGACGTTCACAAATATCTCCCGGTTCAAACACTCGTCTCGCATCTTCCCGTTGAAACTCTCTACGTGATCGTTCTCCCATGGACTGCCCGGCTCTATGTACAGCGTACCGCATTCGTTCTGTCACAACCACTTCTTCACTGCCCCCCCGCAACGAATTCCGGCCCGTTGTCGCTGCGGATGTGCTCCGGCACTCCACGCATTAAAAACAGTCACTCTAACGTCTCTATCACCTTCGATGCCGGTATGCTCGGCTCAACTCGGATCGCCAGGCATTCCCGCGTGTACTCGTCTATCACGTTCAGCAGCCTCAGCTTCCCGCCTCGCTCGGTGCGATCCTCCACGAAGCCGTAGGTCCACACGTGGTCCTTGTGCTCCGCTCGCTTGCGGGCGGGAGGGCTTACCAGTTTTTTGACAGCAACTCTTTGAGCGCGTCATTGTCCATCGCCTGCTGGGCGACTATCTTCTTGAGGCGGGCGTTTTCCTCTTCCAACTGCTTGACTCGCCTCACCTGGCTCACGCCCATCTCGCCGTACTTCGACTTCCAGCGATGCACCGTGGCTTCCGATACGCCGTACTTCCGGCACGTCTCCGCCACCGGCTGGCCGCCCCTGATCTCACCGAGAATCCTTACAATTTGCTCTTTGCTATACCTCTTTCGTTTCATGATTGGAGCCTCCGATATTCAAGTATACTCTTCGGACCCTCTCATTCAACCTGGTACTATTTTTTGGGGGGCAGTCATGTGGATAGGTTTTCCCCGTGGATAGTGGATAGGTTTTCCCCGTGGATAGTAGTTCTTGGCGTGCTTGGCCCCTCGACTCCGCTCGGGATAAACGTCGTGGCGGTTTTATCGGATTGCCTGCGGCCCCTACGAGCCGCCTGTATGGGCGGCGAAAACGGGCAACTTGAGGAATCGGGACAGGAATTGCAATGCCCGGAAAAACATCCCGTAAATTATACTTCTCTAATCCTCAATACTCCGGGTGGGCGGTTATATCTAACGTTACTCACGGGGCTTATGGCTCTCCGGCCCCGCCCGTCCCCCTGCCAAAACCCGCCGTCCGCACGGCGGATTGCCTTGCAACGCCTTTTGCGCGTTGTTAGAATGTTCGCCGATTTATCCCACTGCGAAACTTACGGTCGGAATGACTGTTGTTGAGAGGGGAGAAAGAACATGTCTCTATCGAATATTCTGAAGAAGGTCGCACTGCGAAGCCCCGGCCTGGTACAGTGGGGCCTTCGACATCTAAACCCCGATCTGCTCGATCGCAGGGCGAAACAGCGTGCCGTCGCGCAGTTCCAATTGACCGTCAAGCGCGTGCCTGCATATAAAAAACTCGTCTCCGAGCACGGCACCAACCCCGACGACATCAAGACGTTCGAGGACTTCCAGAAGCGCGTACCCATCATCGACAAGAAGTCTTACGTCCTGCCTCATCAGAACAAGATAGCGGAACTGTGCGTGGACGGGAACCTGGAAAACGTGGGACTGGTGATGACATCCTCCGGCTACAGCGGCGAGCCGACGTACTGGCTGCGCTCGCACGAGGAACTGGACCAGGTGACCCTGAGCACACTGTACGGATTCAAGAGGTATTACAAATACCATCTTCGCCACACGCTGGTGCTCAACTGCCTCTACATCGGCATCTACATCGCCGGTTTCCGCTTTGCACAGGCGGTCCAGCGCATAGCCCGGCACAACACGACGCTGGCGAACCCCGGCATCGACTTCGACATGGCGCTCAGCGTGTTGAAGAAGTTGCATAACGACTACGAGCAGATAGTCATTAGCGGCTTTCCGCCGTTCATCAAGGGAATCGTCGAGAAGGCGCTGAAGGCGGGAGTGCCGCTGGACAAGAAAATAGTTCACGTCGCCACCGGCGGAGAGGGGTTCAGCGAGGCATACCGCACCTACCTGGCCAAACTGCTCAACATCGACCTGAACAACCCGGAGACCGGGACCATTATCTCCTCCTACGGCGCCGCGGATGTGGACCTGAACCTGTTCTTCGAAACACCGGAGACCATCCTTATCCGCCGTACCGCCGAGCAGGACGATGAACTGAGGCGCATGGTATTCGGCGACGGCGTTGACACGCTTCCGATGCTGTTCCAGTACGTGCCGGCGATGACGTTTGTCGAGAATGAGAATCCTCACGCGAAGGATAAGGGCTGCCTGGTCATTACGACGTGCAACTCGGAATCGAAGATGCCGCTGGTCCGCTACAACATACATGATTTGGGCGAGACAATCCCGTTCAAGCGCGTCATGGACGCAATCGAGAAACGCGGGCACAAACTGCTGCGCCGCCCGTACAGGCTGCCGTTCGTCACGCTGGTCGGGCGCAAGGCCGGCATCTCCTACAACGGCGCAAACATCTATCCGGAGTACATCCAGGACGTCATCCTGAAAGACCGTGAATTGTCGGAAAACTTGACGGGACTCTTCAGGCTTCACGTGGACACCGACGAAAACCTGGCCCAGAGGATATTCGTCGATTTCCAGTTGAAGGAAAACGTGGGTCTGGACGAAAACATGCGCTCCCGATGCGAGGACGTCGTGTATCAGAAACTTATGACGAAGGGCGAATACCGGGAGGGCATCGAGAAGGTCTTCGGCAAGGAAGCGCGGCCGCACGTCGTCTTCCACCTGCATGACGAATACCCATACAGTGAACCGGAGCGTATAAAGACATCCTACATTTTGCAGTCGTAGCCTATTCCAGACATGGACCCTTATCAGGAGGCGGTATTATGAAGACGACGATTTTTCTGACGCTGCTGGCAGGTGTGCTTGTGGTGATGCTCGCGGGATGTCCCGGGAAAAAGGAAGATGCGGCATCGGAAGAAGGCGGCGGCACACGCACGGAGACGCCGCAGGCCGAAGACCCCGGCACAACACCATCCGGTGAAGCCGTAGAACCTGGCGAAACGCCACAACCAGGTGGAACACCCGAGCCCGGGGAAACGCCGGAACCCGGTGAAACGCCCGACTCTGGCGAAGAGGGCGGAGGAGATGGGACGCCCGGCATGGACATGAGCAAGACTCCGACGTTCGGCCCCATCCTGGTGGAATTTGGCAATGCAAAAAAAGACAAGGATTTCGACAGGGCCTGGGACATACTCAGCGCCGCCTCGCACGACTGGTACACAAGAATGCTGAAAAGCCAGATCAGAATGTGCAAGATGCAGATTGCCGTACTGAGCGGAACGCTGAACAACCCGCACATGCCTGAAGAGAAGAAGGCACAACTGAGAAAGCAACTCAAGAATGCGGAAAAGGACCTGGCGGAACTCGAGGCGATGGGGGGCGACGGCAAGAAGTACTTCATCTGGCTGATGACCAGGCCGGTGACGGAAGGCGCCATGCCCCGCCAGCCGGCGGATATTATGCGCGAATACAATATCATCGGCGAAGAAACCGATGGCGACAAGGGTTGGATTACCGCGGAACTACGCGGCGCTGAAATCAAGACATACTTCGTCAGGGAAAACGGAATCTGGAAATACGACATAGCGGCATTCATGGAAGACGTGCCGGAGATGCCTGGACTTCCGGAGGTGCCGGAGCAGCCGGCGCCGGGCGACGAATAAAAAGGCCGCGCCGGTGACTGTCACCATTACGGAGCGCAGACGCTCTGAAGGAGCGGCCAGCTCGTAGATGGTGACTGTCACCGTGCCAAGCAGCACCCAAGATTCTTACATGCTCCCCTACTCTTCCCCCTCGTTGACGTGTTGCCGGTACCACTTTTCCCAGGCGTATATGTTGTCGCCGTGTTGCTCTCCGGTGAGTTGCCGGAGCGAGAAGACGGCCATGTCTCTCAGCGGCCTCTTTTCGGGCGGTCCGTCGCGAAGGTCCTTCAGCACGTTGAGCAGCGGCATGAAGGCGCGCACGTCGCCGATAGCGCCCAGGGCGAACGCCGCGCTCCTGGCGATCTCCGGCTCTTCGGACTTCATCATGTCTTTCAGGGCGGGGATTGCTTCACGATATTTCCTGAAGGCCATTCCGAGTATGGCGCCTCTTCTTACCGCGAGCGGCTCGCCTTTGCTTTCGGCGGTCTTGAGCAGATACTCGTCCATTTCGGGGTCGTCAAGCACGTAAGCCAGCGTCATTGCGGCCCCGCGTATCGCGGGCGCTTGACTTGAATCGTAGCACACCCTGCCGATTCTTTCGGAAACCGCCGACCTGTCGAAGTGATTGACGGCCGCCGCTATTGCCTCGGCCTGCGTGCGGTATATCTGATAATTGTCGAACGTAATCTTCGAAAGCATTTTCAGAAAGAAATCCAGCGCGCGCGGGTCCCCGATATGCGTGAGCGCGCGGATAGCCTGGGGCATTACCCGTTCGTTCCTCTCGGCGGCCCCGATGATTTCTTCCAGCGCACCGGATGATTTGAATGCCCCCAGTACATTGATGAGCGCGCCCATGGCCTCCGTGTCGCTCTCCTTCCTTAGAATTTCCCTGAACCGCGTGACGGCCCCGGGCCTGAGCGGATGGCCCGGATCCAGCCTCCGGCCTATGTCGAGGACTATCTCCGCCCTGCGCGCGGCGTCCCGCTCGATGGGCAATGCCTCATCCAAAAGAAAGCGCGCTATCTCATCTCCATAATCCATGCGCCTCAGGCAGACGAGTATGTTTTTCTTTGCCCCCTCCGAGGCTCCCGGCGAGAGGTACTCGCGGAACAGGCACGCGGGAGTAAAGCCTTCGATTCCGGGCAGCGCTTCGGCGCACGCCGTCACAAGGGTCCGGCTGCCGTTCTTCACTGCCTCAACGAGCGGAGCGAGGGCGCCGGGAGAATGCCGCTCGCCCAGGGCCCTGATAATGTTCAGTTTGACGTATTCGACCTTTTCCCCGCGCAGTGCCTCCAACAGGTCGGTTACAGGCCCGGAAAAACGCCCCAGCGCCGTCGCGGCCTCCGCCCTGATACAAAATTGCGGGTCATGATTCATTATGCTCACGAGTTCCGCCATGACCTCGTCATGCAGGCCTTTGTACTCCGCCGCGGATACCGCGCCCAACGCGCCGACGTAACGCAGCCGGAGCGAAGACCCTTTCTCCTTTTGCGCCCTTAGTCTGAAGTCGGCGACGATTTCGGCGGCGAGTTCGGCCGGAATCCTGTCCCCCTCAAGTGCTGTGATCAGCGCGTTTACGGAGTACAGGCGCTGCAAATCTGTTTCGCCATTTTGTGAATCCTTCAGTAGAATCCTGAACGAGTCTTCCCCGCCGATATCCGCCAGTGTGTCGGCGATCTCCTTGAAGACCGCGGGGTCTTTTTCCTCTCGCAAGACCTCTTCAAGGGCCTTTACTATTTTCCCCTTTTTATTATCGTCGGCGGCCATGCGGCCCAGCGCCCAGGCGGCCGCCTGGCGCACTTCGGCATCCCTCGCGTCGTGCAGCAGTTTTATCGCCGCCTCGTCGGCGGTTGAGACGCGCTTTTCGCCGAAGAGGTGCAGGGTCCACAAGGCCAGTTCGCGGCTGCGGGCGTCCCCGAGCGATATCAGTTCGCCGGATTCCGCCAGCGTCTCGAGCAGAAAGTCCCTTCCGGCCTCTTCACCCTGCTCCAGCAGGCACCTGGCCGCAAGGACCGCTCTACGGTCCGTGGGTTCCGCTTCCTTCAGACCCTCTTCCAGTGTCGCCACCTGGTCGCTGCTCAGCTCGCAGCCGCGTATCTGGAATTCATAGACCTGTGACAGGGCGGCCTGTGCGGTATCGAATCTCTTCGTTCTCGATGATATCGCCACGAGTTCGGGCAGCAGGGCCTCGGCGAGCGTCCGGGGGTTGTCGGATTCCAGCAGCAGGGTCTGGGTGGTGTCTATGGCCGCGCGTCTCAGGGACCTGCCCCTGTCGTGCTCCAGTATTTCCAGGACAAAGGGCAGGAAGAGGTCGAGTCCCTGCGGTATCTTTGCCAGCGGCGCCAGGAGGTGTTTGCGTAATTCAACGTCCGCGGTAGAGGTGAATTCCTCCAGGAGCGCCGGCACGGCGGGGCGGCCCATCTGTGCGATTTCTCGGGTCATGGATTGCAGGTTTGTATCGGGGGGCAGCGCCTCGGGCGTCAAGAACGGACTGACGCAACTCCGGCCTTTACCGTTCAAGCCGCCGGGGATGTCCGGGATACGCTCCGGTCGGCCGTAGTCGTACGTGCGCAGACGCCCGGCGATATCCTTCGCCCGGAGGTACTTCTCGCGGTCGAAGTCCTCCTCGGCTTGGACCGTCTCCAGGGCCTTTGCTGCAAGCGCGCCGAGGCGGTCGTTGTAAGAGGGCGGCGGAGGCGGCGTCCGGGGGCTTTCCGCTTCGGGTTCGGGCGCCTGCTCTTCCTTCTGCTTGCCACAGCCCGCCTGCAGCAATAATGCCAGGACTGCCGCAAGAACCAGGCACGCACAGGTGATGTTTCGGTGAGTCATGGTATTTCCTCTATTTTTTTGAAGAGGATTTCAGGCTTGGATAACCGATGTCCTTCCTCGAACAGCGGCCTGCCCAGGGCGTGCCACGGGAGGCGTCCGGCCGCGCCGTC
>QNCA01000006.1 GCA_003644325.1 Planctomycetota bacterium | reverse complement strand
TACGTGTATGTCCTGCGTTGTGCTGATGACTCGTTGTACGTCGGCACCTCTGCGGACCTGGAAGCAAGAGTCGCTTGCCACAATAATGGCAAAGGCGCAAAATATACGAGGTCTGCGCAAACTGCGCCTATGCGTATCTTGCGAATACCACGAACCCGGCGGCTTTCTTTGAATGGGACGCGCCAAGATCTCCGCTCAGAGATCCTTAACACGCGAATCGCAGACCAGGGACGGGAGAGGTCTTTGACCGGAGTATCCGGCAGTCACATTCACGGCGGAAAACCATAAGCGAGCTTGCCATGACATTTTCATCCCCTGAAGAACAAGCACAACCGGGCGGCGGGCAGTCGCCGCCTCCCGGCCAGGGTCAGGGGTCTGCTTCACAGCCGCCCCCGCCGAACTGGTTTTTCCAGGACGGCCAGTGGTACAACCAGCCATACGCGCCGGACGGCACCTGCCTGGTAAGGGAGGACCGGACCATGGCGATGCTGGCGCACGTACTCATGATTCTTTCAGGATTCATCGGCCCTCTAATAATATATTGCATAAAGAAAGACGAATCACGCTTCGTGGGTTTCCATGCATTGCAGGCGATTTACTTTTCCATTATCGGGTTCGCTCTTGCCCTCGTCACATGCGGTCTGGGGAGCATATTAGTTATTATTTACGGCATAATCCTCGCAATCAAATCCAATGATGGAAAGTGGGAAAAGTATTGGCTGGCCGGCGACTGGGCGATGAGAAGCGCGATGCACTGGCGTTCCCGGCGCTGAGATTCAGAAAGCGCGCTTCCCTTTCACGCCCGGCAGACCGATTCCAACGATATGCACGTTTAATATACTCCATGAATGCAATAACGACAAGAAACCTGGGCAAGAAGTATGAGATATACCCGCGGCCGCTGAACCGCCTGGGGGAGTGGCTGAGTTTCGGAAAGGCGCAACTCCATGATGATTTCTGGGCGCTTAAGGGTGTAAACCTGGAAGTAAAAGCGGGACAGACACTCGGCATCCTCGGCCCTAACGGCGCGGGCAAGAGCACGCTTCTGAAAATTCTTGGGGGGGTTGCGCAGCCATCGGAAGGCTCAATTGAAATGAACGGGCGCGTAACCGGCCTGCTGGAGTTGGGTGCGGGGTTTCACCCGGAGTTCACCGGGCGCGACAACGCTATAATGAGTTGTTCACTGCTGGGAATGAGCAGGTCGGAAATCAACAACAAACTGGATGAAATCATCGAGTTCAGCGAGATAGGCGACTTCATAGACCAGCCGGTGAAGACCTATTCATCGGGCATGTATATGCGCCTGGGGTTCTCGGTGGCAACGTGCGTTGACCCGGACATACTCCTGGTGGACGAGGCGCTGGCGGTCGGTGATGAATACTTCGTGGAAAAATGCACCGAGAGGTTCAATGACCTGCGCAAACGCGGCACGACGATCGTACTGGTGACGCACCTGATTAAAAACATAAGGCTGTTGTGCGATAAAGCAATATTGATAGACAACGGCCGCATATTGGACGCGGGTGATCCCGACATGATTGCCGACGAGTACCTGAACCTCGTAACGGCCAGGTTTGAGCAAAGAGCGCTGGCATTAACCGAGAGAAAAGGCGGCCCACAACTCGGAAGACCTCCTGAAATCGAGTTTCTTGAAATCGAAATCCTGGATAAGAACGGCAAGAAGTCGAGCCGGTTGGCTCCGGGCGAGCCTTTTGCCATCAGGGGGCGATACCGCGTCAATCAAGACGTTGAAACGATAGTTATCGGCCTTTATATCTACAAGGAAGACGGAACAAGACTGATAACGCACTTCCCGTTCATCGATAAAATACTGGAAAAGGACTGGCAGCGGTTTTACGACCTGAGCCGCTTTACATGCGCTAAAAAGGCGGGACAGGAAGGTTATGCAACGTGTCACTTTGACCACAACCCGCTTATGGGAGGCACCTACTCGGCGCACTTCTGGGTTTTGGAATGTCCGGATCGGAACCTTCCCCGCTATCTGGTCGAACCCACACGTCCGACTTTCTTCGCGGTCAGTCTCCCGCCGAGCGAATTCGACAGCCAATTCCACTGCAAGGCACGCTGGGAGGACACCCTCTTGGATGAATGAAAACGCCGCAGGCGCCGCGGACTGATTCGCTTCGTTAACTTCGCGCCAATGCGTGCCGTGGCGTTTTTTTTATAAAACTTATTGCCTGCTCAACCGATTAAAGAAAATATCCGCCGGTCTTCAGTGGAGGCAGCCATGGAAAAAGAAATTCACCCTGAACTCAAAGGAATGAAGCGCAACGCTGAAAAGCCGTTAACGGCCATGTTTGCCGTGACGTACAGGTGCCAGTGCAAATGTAAACACTGCGGCAGCGGGCGACTGCGGAGGCTCGATGAAAAAGAACTGTCAACCGAGGAAGCGAAAGACGTCATCCGGCAGATCGCAGGGGTGAACGCGGAATGTATTACGTTCTTCGGCGGAGAACCCCTCCTCCGGAAAGACCTGCCCGAACTAATCAAATGTTGCAGCGACAACGCAATGGGCTCGATAGTCGAGACAAACGCCTTAAAACTGGATCTGAAAATGGCCAAGCGTCTAAAAAAGGCCGGCCTCAACACTGCAAGCATGAGCATCGACAGCACCGACCCGGAAGAGCACGACCGACTCCGTGGAGTCAAGGGGACCTTTAACAAGATGATGAGCGCCGTGGGATATTGTCAGGACGTTGGGATCAACGTCCACTGGAGCGCCTACGCGGACAAGCAAAAACTCAATAACGGCGGCTTGGAGAAAATCCTGAATCTTGCCCGGAAGATAGGCGTGAAGGTCAGAATAATCGCGCCGATCCTCGCCGGCAAGTGGCTGGAAGCAGAGGAGTATAATTTGACCAGCGAGGACGTAAAAAAGTTGAGGGCGCTACTCGACCCAGAGGTGTCATTCTGGGAACAAGAAACGTGCTCGAACCCCGATGCGGAGTTCAGGTGTATCGCGCGGGAGAAGGAGTTTTTCTACATAACCTGCTACGGCGATGTAACGCCGTGCTGCTACGTCCCACTGGCGTTTGGCAATGTCCGCAACGAGGCGCTGATATCGATAATCAAACGCATGTGGAACCACGATATTTACGAACTCGCCACCAAAGCGGGCTGCCTGATGAACGAAAAGGCATTCCGCGATAAGTACCTCGATGAAATGCTAAAGGCTCCCACACACCCGATATACGTCAAGACCTGACCGCCGCCATCGGACACGACGGCTGCCAGAGCCACGGCAAGACAGAAACACCGAAAGGCGGAGTTGACAACGATGAAACTACCCAAGTTCGAACGTTTGAAGAAAATATTCCACGGCCCCTCTAACAAACGCCTGTCGGACGGCAAGCCCAAGACCCTGATAGCCATGATCGCGCTCACCTACAGGTGCCAGTGCAAGTGCAAGCATTGCGGAAGCGCTTTCTACGAAAAGAAAAAGGAGAACGAGTTATCCACCGACAAGTTGAGGGACCTGATCGGACAATTTGCGGAAGTGGGTGCCGGCAGCACCGCGTTCTTCGGGGGAGAACCTCTCATCAGGGATGACATCTTCCAACTCATCTCCCTTGCGAAAAAACGGGGCATGGGCACGGTCATCGACACGAACGCCTATGCGCTCGACGCCGAGATGGCGAGGCGTCTGGCCCAGGCCGGCCTAGACATGGCCATGGTGAGCATAGACAGTTCCAGGCCCGAAGTACACGACGAACTGCGCGGCGTGCCCGGCATCTTCGACAGGGCCGTTGCCGCCATTAAACACCTGAAGGAGAACGGAATCGAGGCGCGCATCGGGACCTACGTTGACAGGGAAAAACTTAACAACGGAGACTTCCAAGCCATCCTGAACCTTGGCAGGGAGTTGGGCGCGAAAGTCCGGGTGCTGGCCCCGGTCCTCGCCGGCAAGTGGAGCAAGATGGAATCGCTGAAACTCACCCCGGAAGAAATCGACAGGTTCAAGAAGATGCTCGTCCCCGGCGAGTCCTTCTGGGAACAGGAAGAATGCGATTCCTGTGAAAAGAATTTCATCTGCGACGCCGCCCGCAAAAACTCGCTGTACGTCACGGCCTACGGCGATGTATGCCCTTGCGCGTACATCCCGCTCTCTTTCGGAAACGTCAGGGAAGAACGTCTGGCGGATATACTGAAGCGGATGTGGTCACATGACATGTTCAAACGCCTCAGTTATAATGACTGCCCGATGAATGACCCGGAGTTCAACGCGAAATACGTGCAGCGGTTCCGGAATGCCGAGTCCTTTCCCGTCAAGGTCGAATGAGCCGCATCACCTCTGAAGGGCGTGAATTCCCATGGAGAGGACTATGTCCGAGTGGAAGATAATCACCGAATTTGCGGTCAAGGGCGCCAGGAGCCTCACCGAGGCCGACCTGAATATACGGATCTCGCCCGGCGACGGCCCCGCACCGGGATTCTTCACCGTGGACATCTACCCCGAAATCGATGCGAGATACCCCTCAAGACACCTCGGCACCTGGCAATTCCCGTTCGATGATATCGCGGACTGCGACAATCTGGTCTTGTCGGTGGACACCGACGGTGTCCGGCTTGCCTGCGCCGGCGCTGAGCGCACTCCCTGCAACGTCATCAACGGCAAATTAAGAGAGGACGGCTCCTATGTGGTTTACCTGGTGCTGATGAAAGCGGGAAACTATGAAAAGATGTATGAGACATCCTATCATCGGCTCCTTTCTTTCAGCGGCAAAGAACTCGCCCCCGAGGAGCACTGGCCGGGCATCATGAGGCGCAGCCCCCAGACCTGGCAGCAGGAATACTGGATGATGACCGTCCTTGCCGACGCCATCAGGGAATTCGCCGACCGCCTGCCGCCCGGCGCCCTGGTACTTGACTATGGCGGGGGCGACGCCCCCTACTATCCCCTCTTTGCCGGAAAGGACCTGACATACACGAACGCCGATATATACGAAGGACAGTTCGTCGATATCGTATCCGAGGACGACACCCCCCTGCCGATGGACGACGAAAGCTGCGACGCCGTTCTGTTGAGCCACATCTTAGAACACACTCGCCATCCTTATAAGGTTGTCGACGACGTCCACCGCCTGCTGAAAAAAGGCGGCAGGATGCTGGCGGGAATACCTTTCGCATGGGAGAACCATACCAGACCCTACGACTACTGGCGTCTCGGCCTGGACGGCCTGCACAACCTCTTCGCCGAATTCAGGAACGTGGAAATACGCAACGATTCCAACAGCGCCCAGGCATTGATAATGCTCAAGAACGGCCTTACTTATCGTTCCGTCAAGAACAAACTCATACGCAATGCGTTAATACGATGGGGCAATTTCCGATACAAAACCACCGCCGCACGGTGCAAAGACCGGGAACTGACCTGCAACTGGATTGTAACAGCCCAAAAGTAGAGAGATACACAATGAAACTGCCGGTCATAAGCCCTATAATGAAACGCATCCGCAACCTGCGATACAGGCCCGAGATAAAAGAGATACCGCCCGAGCAGAGAAAGACCGGCTGCCTGCTGGCGACTATCGCCGTAACGTTCCGCTGCATGTGCAAGTGCGCCCACTGCGGCAGCGCCTCATACAGAGCATCGGCAAAAGAGGAAATGTCCACCGAAGAGATAAAGAATCTCATCAAGGACCTCAGGGAAATCGGCGTCAACAGCATAAATTTCTTCGGCGGCGAGCCGCTCATCAGGAAAGACCTGCCGGAACTGGTAAAATACGTCAAGAGTTTCGGCATGGGCGCGGCCATCGACACCAACGGCTACCTGCTCGACCGGGAGATGGCCTCCCGCCTGGCCGAAGCGGGCATGGATATGGTCCACGTGAGCATCGACAGCGCCGACCGGGAAACACACGACAGGATGCGCGGCGTGCCCGGCATATTCGACAGGGCCGTGGCGGCCATCAAGTACTCCAAAGAAGCCGGAATGACCACGCGAATCGGAGCGTATGTTGACAGGGAGCGGCTGAACAACGGCGAGTTCGAGCGGCTTATCGAACTCGGCAGGAAACTCGGCGCCCCCCTGCGCACGCTTACACCCGTCCTCACCGGAAAATGGCAGGACGCCGAGAATGAACGACTCAACGACGAGGAAAAGCGGAAATTCCGCGCGTTGCTCGGTCCCGGCGTTGCATACTGGGAACAAGCGACCTGCAACAGCCCGGACGCCGAATTCATCTGCGCCTGCCTGGAAAAAGACTACCTCTACATCACCGTTCTGGGCGACGTCACCCCCTGTGTGTACGTCCCGCTGTCGTTCGGCAACATCCACCGTGAACCCCTCAGAAATATCGTCCGCAGAATGTGGGCAAGCAATCTGTTCAAACTCAAGGCGTGCAATCAATGCCTGACAAACACGGACACTTTCCGAAAAAAATACGTCAACCTTAAAGCAAAACCGGGCGCCTATCCGACATGGATAGGGTGAGGTGCTAACGTGTCCGACTGGGACATACAAATCACCTTCGAAAAAAAGAACGCGGAAAGCATGTCGCCGCAAAAACGCCGCCTCATGCTGAAACGCATCTCCGGCGAACAGAAGTCTGCCTACCTCACGCTGGAGATTTACCCCGAATACCGCCCCCGACACCCGAAGCGATACCTCGGCACATGGCAGTTCAGCATAGACGACCTGCAGGACGAATCCGAAGTCTTCCTCACCGTCGGTCCCGACGGAGCAGGCATCGAACTAGGCGGGGCGGCCCTCTCCCCCACCACGGTACTCGACGGCGAACTCCGAGAAAACGGCCTGTACAGAATACACGTCGTCCTGGCGGAAAAAGACAGTTACAGGCAGATTGCAAAGACGGAATTCCTTGAATTAATCTCGTTCAGCGGCGCGGAACTCGACCCGCTCGAATACTGGCCGGGAATTTGCCAGCGCCGCCCCTTGAAAATCCACCCCGCATACCTGTCTCTGAAAAACATCGCCGAAATGCTGAATCTTTTCGTCACGACGAACAACATCAACAACCTCTCCCGCGTGCTCGACGTCGGCTGCGCGCACAAGCCCTACTACCCGTTCTTCGCTCCGACAGGCTGCAACTACCTCGGCACTGATATACACGACGGCCAGTTCGTCGACGCCGTGTGGCAGCCCGGAGGGCGGATGCCGTTTGAAGACGAGAGTTTCAACGTCGCGCTGAGCACACAGGTCCTGGAGCACGTCCCCGACCCGGAACACGTAATCGCGGAAATTCACCGCGTGCTCAAGCCGGGCGGTCGGCTGTTCCTCTCCGCGCCGTTCGCCTGGGAGCAACACGATTATCCGAATGACTACTGGCGCTTCTCCGAGGACGGCCTGCGCAAACTGCTGGCGGACTTCGGCGACTGCCGCATCACGCCCAACGGCAACTCGCGCCAGTGCATAACAGAACTGAAAAACCTCCATACGCACCGCCTGATGGAACCGGGCCCCCTGCGGGACACGGTAATCAGGCTGCGCAATTGGTGGGGTGAAAAGATATCATCGCGCTCGAAGGATTTCGCAATGCCCTCAAACTACGTCGTCACGGCGACAAAAACCTGAAGCGCCCAATCGGTGACTCCGGTGACTGTCACTAATTACTCAAGTTGACTGACTTTTGCCAACCTCGGTGACTGTCCGTACGGGCCGTAAGGCATTGCAGAAAAAGTGGCTGACCACTCCGGTTTTCATCAGACGGGGGTTCCCGATTGAAGGTACTTTACGTCGTTCACCAGTTCTTCCCCAGGCACGTTACCGGCACGGAGACGTACACGTACGAACTCGCCCGTGCAGTCGCGGACAGAGGCCACGAGGTCTCCGTGCTCTGCTACGAACACAGCACGTTCCCTGACGTGCCGCGCAAGGGCGTCCTGCGGGAAGAGTACGGCGGCATACCGGTAACGCGGTTTTGCTATGACTCCCGCACGTGGAAGAACCCGACGCTGTATGAATACTGGAACCCGGAATTCGGCGAACTATCAAGAAAGTATTTCCAAAAGCATCGGCCGGATGTCATTCACTTCACGCACAACTCGCTGCTGAGCGCCGCCTTGCTCGACTCCGCGCATGAACTAGCCATACCGATTGTGCTGACGCTCACGGACTTCTGGTACATCTGCCCCCGGATGCAACTGATCAGGGAAGACGGCACGCTCTGCTCCGGACCGCAAGGCGAGTTGGACTGCTACAACTGTTATCACAGGCCGGCATTGGACAGGTGGCGGTTCCTGACGGATAAATTGCCGCCTTCGGTGCGGAAGAAGGTTGCAGATGCGCGCGCGGAAATAAAGAAGCGTGTGCTTACCGCCCGCAGCGGCTCGGATAGGTTCCTCAACGCCGCCCTGAACCGACGCGCGACGCTCCGGGAGAAGATTAAACTCGCCGACGTAGTGATTGCGCCGACGCGGTTTCTCATGGAAAAGTTTCGGGACAACGGCTTCGACATGTCGCGCTGCCGGCTCATTCACTTTGGCATCAACGCCGCGCTGCTGGAAGGAATGAACAAGAGGGCCTCGGACAGACTGCGCTTCGCCTTCGTGGGCACGCTGCGCGGGCACAAGGGCTGCCACTTGCTGATTGACGCTTTCCGCGGAATCGAGAATAATGACGTAGAGTTGCAAATATACGGAAACGAGGAGCAGTTCCCGGAGTACTCGCGCTCGCTGCGCAGGGCCGCCGCAGGAGACGGGCGGATTCGCTTCCGGGGAACCTTTCCGCGCGAGGAAATCGGGCGCGTTCTCGCCGAAACGGACGTCCTGGTGATGCCGTCGCTCTGGTACGAGAACTCGCCCCTGATGCTCCTGTTCGCGCTGCGCTCGCACACGCCGGTCATCGCCGGCGACGTCGGCGGCCTGAGCGAGTTCATACGTGACGGCGGGAACGGGTGTCTGTTCGAGAAAGGCAGCGTGGAGGGCCTGCGGGATGCCATGAGACGGTTCATCAGTGACCGTTCTCTCGCCCGGCGGATATCCTCTGCGGAAACAAAGGTCAAAAGTATTGAAGAACACAGTGCCGAAATAGAGAGCATATACAAAGGTTTCTTGCGACAAGCCCGAAACAACCATGAAAGATGACGCCATGAAGTGTCTTGTACTCGGCGGATGCGGCTTCATCGGGTCGCACGTGGTGGAACGCCTGCTGCGCGACGGGCACGACGTTCGCGTATTTGACAAGTCCAACGTGGACGAAAGCAACATCGCCTCCTTCCGCGACAGGGTGTCACTGGTTACCGGCGACTTCACCAACGTCGTGGACGTGTACGCGGCGCTCGAGGGGATTGAACTGGTCTTTCACTTCGTCGGCACCACCGTACCGCAGACCTCGATGGAAAACCTGGCCTACGACATCGAGACAAACGTTATGGCAAGCGTGCGTCTGCTGGAGGCGTGCCTGAAAAACGACGTCAGGCGCATCGTCTTCTCTTCATCCGGCGGGACGGTTTACGGCATACCGCAAAAGACGCCCATCACGGAGGACCATCCCAATAACCCGATATGTTCCTACGGCGTCACGAAACTTGCCGTCGAGAAATACATCGCCCTCTTCAACCGGCTGCACGGGCTGGACTATCGGATAATCCGATACGCGAACCCCTACGGCCCGCGCCAGCGCATCCATGCCTCGCAGGGCGCCGTGGCGGTCTTTCTGGGAAGGGTGCTCGAAGACAAGCCCGTCACCATCTGGGGCGACGGCACGGTGAAGCGCGACTACATCTACGTGCAGGACGCCGCCGAGGCCACGGTACGACTGGCCATGGAGGAACACCCCGCGGGGATATACAATGTCGGCTCGGGACGCGCCGTCTCGCTCAACGAACTTATCGAGACGATTAAGAAAGTCACCGGCAGGAAGATCAGGGTTGACTATACCGAAGCGCGAAAGATAGATGTGCCGGTGAACGTCCTCGCCGTCGGCAAAATCTCCGCGGCCCTCGGCTGGCGGCCGGAGACAGACCTGGAGAGCGGCATTCGCCGGACGTGGGAATGGCTCACGACCGGGAAGCAGGGACAATGAGAATACTACAGGTATCACATGACTTCCTGCCCGGGCATCGGGCCGGCGCGGAAATCTACACGTACAACTTGTGCAGGGAGATGGCCCGTACGGGTCACGACATCCACCTCTTCTTCACCGAGCACAAGCCCGCCATGCCGCAGTATTCCAGCCGTGAGGGCCTGTTCGGCGACATACACTACACGGAGGTCGTAAACAACCACTGCCAGAAACGCTTCGAGGAAACGTACAATAATCCGCGCATGGACGAGATATTTCGCTCTCTCATAGACTCTTTCAAGCCGGACGTCATGCACATCCAGCACCTTCTCTACCATTCGACCAACTACCCGCGCATAGCAAGCGAAGCCGGGATACCCTCGGTGATGACGCTGCACGACTTTTGGCTGATATGCGAACAAGAGGGAAAGCGCATGCGCGCCTACTTCCCCGGCGAATCGCACGACGACGCATGGAAAGGTGAACGGTTCGGCTGCGTGAAATTGTGCGACGAGATAGTCGCCGCCGATTGCGCGAAGTGCTGGAACCGCCGCCCGACGCTGGCCGGCGGACTGGAACGCGCGGGCGGCCTCGCGCTGCGCGCCGCGCGGAGGCTGCTGGGGCTGGACCTGACGGCAATGGCGCGCAGGCATTACGAAAAGATGCGCCCGGATGCAGCCTCGCCCGAGGCATCTCCGCCCAAAGGCCCTCTGGCCGCGGCGGACATAACCCGCCGCAATGATTATATCCGCGACGCCTTAGCGCACGTTTCCAGGTTCATCTGCCCCTCCCGGTTCCTTGCAAAAGAGATGAAGCGATACGGCTACCCGGAAGAGAAGTTGCTGGTATCCGACTACGGATTCCGGACCGAGGCATTCGACGATTTCCGACGCACCGTCGGCGACGGGATACGGTTCGGCTATGTCGGCACGCCGGCGGAACTGAAGGGCGTGCACGTACTGGTGAAGGCGTTCCGGGAACTGGCGGCGGACAACGCCTCGCTGGAAATCTTCGGGGATACGCAAACATTCCCGCAATACACGGCATGGCTGCGCGGACTGGCCGGCGATGCACGCGTCTCCTTTCACGGGCGCTTCGCGCCGGATGCCGTGGCCGAGGTCTTCTCGCAAATCGACGTGCTCGTCGTGCCCTCGATATGGTTCGAGAACTCGCCGCTGGTGATACACGAGGCGTTCATGTCCCGCACGCCGGTTATCGCCTCGAACCTGGGCGGCATGGCGGACCTGGTGGAGAACGGCGTGAGCGGTCTGCTCTTCAAGCCCGGCGATTACAAAGACCTGGCGGCGAAGATGCGCGCGCTGCTCGAGGAGCCCGCCATGATAGAGAATCTCGCCGGGGCCGCGCCCCGCGTGAAGACCGTCGCCGAGGACGCCGAATCACTCGAACGCCTCTACGGGTCGTGCCGTCCCTGAGAGCCGTCCCGATAGGCTGCGACCGGCCCGTACGGGTTCCCGTCGCTTCGCCCCCTCTCAGCGTCTGACCCCCTCGCCTGTCCGAATAACATGTTTTGTCGCAAGGGTGACAGTCACCAATCTACGAGCCGGCCCGCCACGACAATACGGTCGTCAACGTCCGCAAGCGATTTGTGGAACAGGGGCTGGAAGCGGCGTTGGGACGCAAGAAACGGCAAACTCCACCGGTGCCCAAGAAGCTGGACGGCCGAGGTGAAGCGCATCTCATTGCCCTGGCCTGTCGTAAAACGCCGCCGGGACGGTCGCGCTGGTCGTTGCGACTGCCGGCCGACGAGATGGTCGAGTTGGGCATCGTCGATAGCATCTCGCATGAAACGGTGCGGAGCGTTCTAAAAAAAACGGCCTCAAACCGCATCTGCGAAAGTGCCGGGTAATTCCGCCCGAGCAAAACGCCGAATTCATCGCCTGCATGGAAGACATTCTGGACTTGTACGAACGGGCATATGATCCGGCCTGCCCGTTGGTCTGCATGGATGAACAGCCCGTGCAGTTGATTGGTGAAACCCGCACGGTCGCCCGGATGGAGGCGGGGCAGGTCACCGCCCTCTACGGCCATATTGGATAGCGGATCTCGGACTTCGGATTCCGGATTAAAAATCTGCGGAATCCGTGTAATCCGTGGTAAGAGAGAAAGCAGGCCTGCTCAGCCGCGGGGGTGGTAGCGCGAATGCACCGCCTTGAGGCGGTCTTTCTCCAGATGCGTATATATCTGGGTGGTGCTGATGTCGCTGTGGCCGAGCATCTCCTGCACGACGCGCAGGTCCGCCCCGCCCGCGAGCATGTGCGTGGCGAAGGAGTGTCGCAACATGTGCGGCGAGGTATCGGCCGGAATCCCCGCGGCCAGCGCGTGCTTCCTTACAATATTGAACATGGACTGGCGGTCCAGCGGCCTGCCGGTCCTGCTCACAAACAGCCTGTCGCTCTTCTTGCCGCGCAGCAGCAAATTGCGCACTCTCGGCATGTACTCCCCCAGCGCAGTCAGCGCGGCCCTCCCAACCGGCACTATCCGCTCCTTGTTTCCCTTGCCTCGCACGAGTACGAAGGCGTACTCGAAGTTCACGTCGCCCACGTTCATTTCCGCGACCTCGGTGGCGCGCGCGCCGGTCGCGTAGAACATCTCCAGTATAGCCCTGTCACGCGCGCCCAGGGGCGTGGGGGCATCCGGCGCGGCCAGCAACGCCTCAACCTCTTCCGCGCTGAGAGCCTCGGGCAGCGGCTTCGCCGCGCGCGGCGACTCCAGGAGCGTGGAGACATCCTCGTCCACCAGGCGTTCCTGTACCAGGTAGCGGAAGAACATCTTGACCGCAATGAGTTTCCGCGCAATGGAAGTCGGCGCAAGGCCGCGTCGCCTCTCCGCGGCGATGAATGCGCCGATATCGCGGTCGATGATGCGGCGCACGTCCGCCCCGCGCCTGCCCAGGAAGGCGGCGAAGTCGCCGAGGTCCGCACGGTAAGCCTTCAGGCTGTTCGGGCGCAGGCCGCATTCCACGGTGAGGTAGTGCGCAAATTGTTCTATCAAATCCTTCATTGAGCCGCAACAAACGTTCGGGTGCACTTCAGATTTGAGGCAGATTTTTACGCGGCATTCACTGTGAATCCCCAGAAGTTGTCCCATAATCCCGACAGGCGG
>QNCA01000005.1 GCA_003644325.1 Planctomycetota bacterium | reverse complement strand
GTCACCAATTACGGAGCCGTTCCGACCTTGTCGGAACGGATCGTAGATTGGTGACTGTCACCGTAAGGTGTTATGAAACAGCAGATTATAATCAAGCACCCACCATCATCCAGAAAAAGTCAGCCAACTTGAGTATTTACAAACTCAGGCCGCCGTTCTATAATCCGGGCGGAAACCGGACATTGGAGGGCACACAATGAAGCATGTCATATTCCTTATAGCGCTTTCCCCGTTGCTTGCGCTGCCTTGTGGATTGCACGCGCAGGGCGGTGAAGAGCCTCCCTCGTTATACGTTGACGGTGTCGTTGTCGTGGTGAACGAGGACGTTGTTACACTCGGGGAACTAAACCAGGAGATCATGCGCATGCTGCGCATGCTGCCAAATCCCAACGCGGCGGATCAGGATACCATGCGCGAAATAGCCATAGAATCGCTGGTGAACCGAACGCTTCTCGCCCAATACGCCGAAAAGGAAAATATCGAAATAGACGAGGCAGGCATGGAGGAAATGATAGCGGAAAGGGTCGAGGAATTCGGGGGCGAGGCGGCGCTGGTCCGGGCGGTATTTCCGCTGGAGATAGTATCGCGCGAGGGTTTGAGCATAGAGGACGTCCGGCGGGAGTTTCGCATACAGCGCAAGATCCGCGAGGTGGTCCGCAGAAAAACCGGCAGCGGCATTTTTATAACACCGCAGAGGATGCTGGAATACTACGAGGCCAACAAGGACAAGTGGGCGTTGCCCGAACGCGTGCGGTTCAGGGAGATAGAGATAATCTATCTGCCCGGGGGCAGCGAATACCGGCCAACCAACTACCGCGAATTTGAAAGCGCGGCCGCCGCAAAGAAGTTCACCCGGCAATTGCTCGAGGAAATAAAAGCGGGAGAGAAAGATTTCGAGAGCGTCGCCACGGGCGTGTCAATGAGCCCCTGGCATGAGGACGGCGGCCTTCGCACGCGGGCCGACGGCAGTGCCTGGCACACACGTGAAGACCTCAAGGATTTCATGGTTAAATTTCTCTTCGACGAAGAGACTAAGGACGGCCAGTTGAGCGGGGTAATCAAGGGCGACGAAAAGGAAAACGGCGAGACGAGTTTTTACATACTCAAACTCGAAGAACGCCGGCCCGCGCGAACGCTGTCCTTTGAAAATGCACAGGAGGAAATAGCAGCCAGAATCATGCGTGAGGAGCGCATGAAGCGGCGCAACGCCTTCCTGCGCCAGATTCACCGCGAAGCATACATTTATCCGGAGAGGTTTAGAAAGTACAATGAATGACGGGCACCTGGCGGTTTTCCTTGTTGCGGGCCTCTCAGGGCGGCTGCTCAAAGACGAAGAGCGCTGCCCCGCTCTCGCCGACCTGATTCGCCGAACGCGACTTAGATATATCAAGCCCGTTCTGCCGGCGGTCACCTGCACAGCCCAAGCCACCTATACCACAGGCCTGCCCCCGGCCGGGCACGGCATAATCGCGAACGGCAACTTCTTCGCCGACAGGCGCGCCGTTTCCCTGTGGGAACATTCGGCGCTGATGATAGAGCAGCCGCGCATCTGGGACGCGCTCAGGCGGGTCCATCCCTCCCTGACCACGGCCGTACTGTTGTGGTGGAACACGCAATACTCCACCGCGGACTATTACATGAACGTCGCGCCGAAGCATACGGCCGGGGGCGAGACCATCTCGTCGTGCTACAGCAAGCCGCCGGGCCTGTACGGTGCAATCGAGGAGAAACTCGGGCCCTTCCCGCTGCACAACTTCTGGGGACCGATGGCGTCACTGCCTTCGTCGGAGTGGATTTGCAAGGCCACGCTGCACACCCTTGAAACTTTGCGCCCGAACCTCCTGCTGACCTACATACCGGAACTCGACTACTCGCTGCAGAAATTCGGCCCCGACGCGCCGGAAACCCGTGAGGACCTGCGGGCGCTCGACGCGCTGCTCGCGGAAACATTCGCCGCCTGCCGCGAACGGAACGCCGAAATCGTCGTCCTGTCGGAATACGGCATGGCGCCGGTGAACGGCGCGGTAACCATAAACCGGGCGCTGCGCGAGGCGGGACTACTCTCGGTGCGCGTGGTCGGCGGGCGCGAATACCTGGATTTCATCGCAAGCCGCGCGTTTGCCATGGTGGACCACCAAGTGGCGCACGTCTATGTGTTTGACCCGGCCGCAAGGGACGAGGTCCGCTCCCTGCTGGAGTCGCTGGACGGCGTTGCGCGCGTGCTCGATGAGCACGGCAAGAGAGAGTTCGCCATAGACCACGCGCACAGCGGCGACTTCGTCGCGCTCTCCGAGCGGGACAAGTGGTTTGCCTATTACTGGTGGCTGGACGAGGCGAAAGCGCCGGACTTCGCCTTCACGGTGGACATACACCGAAAGCCCGGCTTCGACCCGCTGGAATTATTTTTTAATCGGCAGCGCAAACGTATCGAGACAGACACCAGTTTGATTAAGGGTTCACATGGTCTGGCGCCCGACGACGAGCGGGACATGGCCGTCTGCATAGGAGACCTGCCCGGCGGTGATGGCACGATGGCCGCCACCGACGTCATGGACGCGATAGTCGGCTGGTTTCGCCGGTGACGGCATGTCGTACTACTGAGTCCTGTATATTCAAAGGAACATGCGTCGGAAAGGTGACGGTCGCCTTTCATGTTCCTTTGAATATACAGCGCTCAATAAACGAAAGTGATGGCAAAGAAAAGGATAGGCATACTCGGTGGGACGTTCGACCCGGTTCACCTGGGCCACCTGATAGTCGCCGAGGACCTGCGCGAGGACTACGGTCTGTCGCGGCTGGTCTTCGTGCCGGCGCGTATTCCGCCGCACAAGGCGGGGGTGAAAATCACGCCGGCCGGACATCGCCTTGCGATGCTGCAACTCGCCGTGCGCGGCCGCAGGGGACTGGGTGTGTCCGACATAGAACTGAAACGCCGCGGCAAGTCATACACCATCGACACAATCCGCGAATTCAGGAAATACATCGCCGCCGAATATTTCTTCTTTGCGGGTACCGACTCGATTCAATTCCTGCCGAAGTGGAAGGAAGTGGATTCGCTGATGCGGGAGTGTAAATTCGTCCTGATGGTACGGCCGGGATTCCCGCTGGACCAACTAAGCACTGTCGCAGAAAGTCTCTCGCCTGCCATGGTGACGCACCTGCAGGACAACCTCACCGTGGTGCGCCAGGTCGATATCTCGTCAACCGAAATCCGCGAGCGCGTCCGCGCAGGCCTGAGTATTTCCCACCTCGTCCCCGCCTCCGTCGCGAGATACGTCACCCGCCACAGACTCTACCGGCGGTGAAATTTGTCAAGATTCGGGAAAAGCGACGTGTTCAGCAACGTTTGGAAAGCGCATCATAGAAGTGATGAATGGATTTCAACGCTCGGTCCAAACTTGGCGCTTTTTGTCGGGCATCCTCAATAGACCAATATCCTTCCACGAACTCGATAAGCCTGCCATTATAGTTTTTGCCAATTCTGCTGGTAGTTTCAGGGTATGGAACGATATCGTCGTGGATCCCGCGCGTTCTTGAACGACGGGCACAATTGATAAGAACTTGCTTGGGATTCTCAACGTCTTCGGGATTTTGGGGAATGATAGACCGCGTTATGCCCAGGAAGCGGGCCAGGTTATCCCTGTCCGCCATAAGCCAAGCCTCCACTTCACGCACCGCCACGCGCAACAACAGTCTTTTGTAATCTGAGGGCAGCCATTCGCCGACAAGGAGCGGGGCACATTCCTGCATATCCAAATCTGTCAGAACGATAAACGGTTTTGCGCCTTTTTCTGCCGCGTTTGCATACTGTAATATACGCTTGCGTAGAAATCCTTTACCCTTCTTGCCATGACAAACATATATTTCAAAAGGACACGAACTATGCCTGATTACTTTCCGCAATACGATTTCGTCCAGGTCACCTTCAACCGCCAGTTGAATATAGACCTGCTCAGTCATCAAAGGGCAACTCCAACTGGTGCATGTTTTTAGTTTCCGTGTAGGACATTGCCGCCTCACCCACCGGTATCCCTTGTTCTAATAACTTCAGTATGTCATCGACGCCGGCAGCGGAATGTACTTTGGTGCTTTCCGAACCAGGAGTAAGAAGTAAGGTTTCCTCACCACCTACCCCGGGGTCCATCAGCAATTCTACGCTATGTGTACTTACCAGTACTTGGCGTTGTCCGCCTTTCTTCAGCCTTTGCATCCTATGTATAAGCGGTGCCAGTTTACGTACTATGGCCGCATGCAGTGATAACTCGGGTTCCTCGAGCAACAGAGGTCCTTCACCCTCGAGAAGTGACCAGAGTAACCCGATCAGTCGAATAGTACCGTCGGAAAACTGGTCCTCCAGTTGTTGTGCGTCATGGGGGCGCCAGTGTTCGTAGTAAGCAGCCAAGTGAGGTACTCCGCGTGCGTCCTTTGTAATCTCGAACTTAGAAAACTGCGGTACCGCAATCTTGAGCGCTTGCTGTATCTTGTCCAATCTCGAGTCTCGGGTTCGGGGAGTAGTACCGGCCAGTTTTTCTAAAAAATCCTTGCCATAAGGATCTCCGCCGGGTGAAGGGATTGCATAGCCTTCCGGGTTGCGAATGATTTGCGGAACAAGATGCAGATAGTGCACCGTACTGAAAAACTGCGCAATCGGTCGAAAGGCAAGGTTTGCATTTATCTGTTCAAGCGCAGTCTGAGACATCCGCAAGACGTCCTTTTTGTCTTCCTCGTCCGGCCGGGTCAAGATTGTTTCCCGGCCCTTTTCAACCTTTTCAGATTTGAGAATGGGCCTGCTGTTGTTATCTTGGCTGAACGAAAGCGAGTAAGTCCAATCGTTGTTCGAATCTTTTTTACTGTTGGAAAGGCAAACCTCTATCACGATATCCGGCTTTTTTCGGGCGGCGAGGCATCTTATTTTTGACACTCCTCCGCGGAGTTTCACTGCACGTTGGAAACCTTCTGTCGCAACGTTCCTCAAGAAACGGATGGCGTCGAGAAAATTTGATTTGCCTGATGCATTCGGGCCAATGAGGAACACACGGAACGGCAAGTCCACATCGACTAAGCGAAAGTTCCTCCAGTTCTCAAGTTTGATATGACTTATTCTCATGGAAATGGACCCAAAGAGTGTCTGACAACACCTCTCTTTCGCCTATGCAAAATAACGCACACCCAATATTTAGTCAAGGCAAAGTCTGTAATAACCGGCGTTCACACGACGTTTGCCTCGGCGCTGCGCACGCCGCCCTCGAAGCGCTTTATGCTTAATCCGTCAATGGGCAGGGTGCGTGTCTCGCCGTATGTGATAAGTTCCGCCATGAGCACGCCGGTAATGGGCGCGAGCATGAATCCGTGGCCGCTGAACCCGACCGCGCAGATGAAGTTTTCGACCTCGTCGCTGACCTTCCCCAGGATGGGCTGCGCGTCGGGGCTCATGTTATACAGGCCGGCCCATTGCCGCACCACGCTGATATCCCTCAGGGCGGGTACCAGCGCGGTCAGCCTCCTGGAAATCTCTTGGAGAAATTGCCAGGTGCTGCGAACGTTATGACCCGGCTTTTCGGTGTCATCGCCGTATCCGGCCAGAAATGAGCCGTGCGCGGTCTGGCAGAAATAGATGTTGACGCAGAAATCGACTATGAGCGGTTCCTGTATGCGCCGGATCGGCTCGGTTACGGCTATCTGGTGTCGGTATGATTTCGTCGGGATGTCCACGCCGGCCATGGCGCCTACTTCGGCGGAGTAACCTCCGGCCGCGTTGACCACCCAGTTGCACTCGATCTCACCACGGTTCGTCACGACCGCCGTGGCACGTCTGCCCTTCTTCTTTATTGCCGTGACCTCGGTGTGGAGTTCAATATCCACGCCGAGCCTCTTGGCGTTTTCCGCGTAGCCCTGGGTCGTCTGGAAGGGGTCGCCGTGGCAATCGTCGGGACAGTATGCGCCCAATATCATGCCGTCGGCGTTCAGGTACGGCGTGATGTCGCGCATCTCTTCAGGCGTAACTATGCGCACGTCCGCGCCGACTTCGCGCTGCATCGCCACGGTCTCTTTGAATCGTTCCGCTTCTTCATCCGTGTGGGCGCAGAGCAGGTAGCCGCCTTCGACCAAGCCTATGTCTCGGCCCATCTCTTCCCTGAAGCGCTTGAAGATGTCGATGCTGGCCCGCGCCAGGCGGACGTTGGACGGCTCCGACCACTGCTGGCGCACGCCGCCGGCGCAGCGGCCCGTCGAGCCGCACGACAGCGTATCGCGTTCAACCACCACGACGTCGGTGACGCCGTTCTTTGCAAGATTATATGCGATGGATGTGCCGACGACGCCACCGCCGATTATGACGACATCAGTCTTTTTCTTCATTGTTCGCCTTCGCAAGCAATCCAAGCGGCACCGGTTTCATCGGGCCGCGATATGTCTGTGGCTTGAACTCTTCAATGTTGCGGTTCAGTTTTCGTGAGAGTATCTGCATTATGAGCCGCTGGCAGGTCTTGCCCTGGCAGGGGCCCATACCGCACCGGAGCAAACGTTTGATTTCGTCAATGCTCCGCGCGCCGTCGCGGTCTATCGCTTCTTCTATCTGCCGCCGCGTCACGTCCTCGCACACGCAGATTACCGTGTCCATGTCGTCCGGTACATCCCCCGCCGCCTTCTCGGTACGTTCGGTCTTTTGCCCGCCGTTCACGCGGAAACTCCGTACCACATCCGCGTACTTGTCCTCCACCACGAGGGAAACCAGCGCAGTACGGTCAAATTTCTTGGACTTTATGACGCGCGAGACCGTCGCCCTGCACGCGAAGTTCCCCTTTCGGTCGAAGGCGTCCACGCGGTCACCCTTGTTGGGAAGAGGCAGGAACTCATACGGCAGCATTATCTCCGTTTCCGTCTCGGAGTAGTCACGGTTGATGACGAACAGCGCCAGCCCGGGGCAGTTCACCACGCAGATGCCGCAGGCGTTGCACCTGGCGGGGTCGAGCACGGGATAGTTCACGATGTCATCACCCACGGTAATAGCGCCGTGGGGGCAGGTCGCCTCGCATGGGTTGCACGGAATGTTCTGCTCGCATTCTATGACCACGCGCGCGCCTTTCGAAAAAGTCGCATCGGAGTGCGGCGTGGATTCTATCGGTCCGGCGGCCGGCATCGGCGCACCTGTGAGCACGCTCTTGCCGACGCGGGCCTTCTCGCCGAACGGCCCGCGGCGAAGTCGATACAACTGGTCGTGGTAGTTTTTCAGCCGTTCCTCGCGGACTTCGCTCGTCAGGCCCGTGTCGCGCTTGAGCATGTATGCCGCGTTCAGCCCGGCAACCTTGCCTTCTATCATGGCGCTGCTCGCCTCCTCGATGCCGGAGGCGTCCCCGGCCACGTAGATGTCCCCGCGCGACGTGCGCATGTCCTCGTCGTGCCAGGCCACGTGCCCGCCCAGTTGAGAGACGTACTTCATCTCACAGCCGGCATTCCAGAGCAGTTCGGTCAGCGGCGTCAGGCCGACCGCCAGGCAGATTGTATCCACGTCAAGCGCGCGTTCCGTGCCCGTCACAGGGCGGAATTTATCGTCCAGCCGCACAATCACCGCGCCTTCCACGCCGTCCTTGCCCAAGGCGTACTTGACCGTATGGCGCAACAGTATCGGCACCCCCAGGCGGCGGATCTTGTTTGCGTGGACATAGTAGCCGCCGACCTTGTCGGCCGCTTCCACAATGGCCGCCACCCGGATGCCCGCCTGAAGCAACTGGTAGGTGACAATGAGTCCGATGTTTCCCGCGCCGACCATGAGCACGCGCTCGCCCGGCGCCACGCCGTTCACGTTCATCAGCGTTTGCACGGCGCCCGCGCCGTACACGCCCGGCAAATCACAGTTCGGAAATGCCAGCGTGTTTTCGTAGGCGCCGGTGGCGACGACCATCTTCTCCGGTCGAATCTTGATCGTCCTGTCGGCAGCGGCCGCGAGGACGACACCGTCATCGTAAATCGCGGTAACGGTCGCGCCCGGCATCAGTTCAACGCCGAACTTCTCGGCGTTTCGGATGAGAATCCCGGCGATGTCGATGCCGCGCACTCCGGCGTATTGCTGCTGCGAGCCGAAGAAGCGATGAGTCTGCTTGATGAGTTGCCCGCCGAGCACGTCCTTGTCGTCGAGTAAAAGGACCTTTGCGCCGTGTTCGGCGGCTTCGACGGCTGCGCAAAGGCCCGCGGGGCCTCCGCCGATTACAAGTATTTCAGTTTCTATCATTTTTATAATGGTCTGTAATTGTCAGATTGAAAAGGGAACGCCACCCCTCTCTCCCATACGAGCCCCCGACTTGTCGGGGGCGGGAGGCTTGTACTTCTTTCGCTTTACGTGCTCTTGGGAGCAACTCCACGGGCACGCAAAACAAAAGTACAAGACTCAAGTTGACTGACTTTTGCTAACTTCGGTGACTGTCACCGATTACGGAGCCGTTCCGGCCTTGTCGGAACGGATCGTAGATTGGTGACTGTCACCGTAAGGTGTTGTGAAACAGCAGACTATAATCAAGCACCCACCATCATCCAGAAAAACTCAGTCAACTTGAGTACAAGAGCAGCCGAAGGCTGTCTCATTCTCGGATTTGCCTGACGCTGCCGCGCCCGTGCTGCGTTTCGACTACCATGCCTTCCTTCAAGCGGGTTACACAGGTCTTCGTGTTCGGCACGCCGTCAACTATCATGGAACAACTGGCGCAACGCCCGATTGCACAGAAGAATCCGCGCGGGCGCTGAAGTTTTATGCTCTCTCTGTAAACCCTGATTCCCGCGGCCTGGAGGGCCGAAGCGATAGTGTCGCCTTCCATGCCTTCCATGGTCTTGCCGTCAAATGTGAACGTGATTTTCCGGCCTTGCTTAAAATCCAGAATGGGGTGTTCGGTTATTCTTCGCATATCGATATCAAAAGGTTTAGGCGTTCAAAGACTCAAAACAGTCGTTCAGTCGGTATCATCCAGTCGGTTTTCGATTATCTGACCGGGGTCGAACGACTCGATTTTCAGGTATTCCACATCTTCGGGAGAGAGCGCCGCCCGCGGGACCAGGCCGATGAGTTCGGAATCGCGTATCTTGTCGCCTGCCTTCTCGGCCTCGGCCCTGATGGCGTCGAAGACCTTTCGCATGGGGGTAACCCTGAAGTTTGTCAGGTTCATGGAGACCTGTGCGACGTTCAACTCTTTGAGCATAAGCCCGAGCGCCTTTACGCAGGGCAATCCCCCGCTCGACTCGCGGATCTTCTTTGCAATCTCTTTGGCCAGGGCCAGGTTGTCCGAGGCGAGGTTGACGTTGTAGGCGATTAGGAATTCCCTGGCGCCTATTGCGACCGCGCCGGCCGTCGGGTGGATCTTCTCCGGACCGAAATCGGGTTTGCGCTCGGGGTCTTTGCCGATGAGGTCGCGCAGACCTTCGAATTGACCCTTGCGGACGTTCGCCAGATTGCGGCGTTCCGGCCTGGTGGCCGCTTCTTCGTAAAGAAATACCGGTATCCGCAGTTCATCACCGACGCGCCGGCCCAAACCTTGCGCCAGTTTCACGCAGTCTTCCATCTCGACTCCGCGAACGGGCACGAACGGCACGACGTCGGCGGCTCCCATGCGCGGGTGCTCGCCGGTGTGCCGGGTCAGGTCTATCAATTCGGCGGCTTTCGCAACGCCCGCAAAGGCGGCGTCGGCGATTGTCTCGGGCGGGCCGATGAAGGTGATTACGCTGCGGTTGTGGTCCTTGTCCGATTCGCGTCCCAGCACCTTGACGGTTTTAACGTCCGCTATCGCCGCTGCAATTCGGTCTATCACCTCGGGATTGCGGCCTTCGCTGAAATTCGGCACGCATTCGACTATTCCGTCCATGTTTTACACCAAAATCGGGGTTAAAGGTGACAGTCATCTTTTATGTTCCTTTTACGGTGTTTACGTTTCTCGCCACGATATTTCCCTTTTTTATGACGAAGCGAACGAGGTTCACGCCGGAGTGGTATCCCAGGTGCTTATAGTTCGGGATGTTCCAGACGACCAGGTCTGCCTGCTTTCCGGGCGCGATGCTGCCCACCGTGCCGTCCCTGCATATCGCACGGGCGGCGTTGACGGTGCAGCCGCGCAGCGCTTCCGCCGCGGACATCTTCAGGTTGACGCACGCCAGTGACA
This sequence comes from Planctomycetota bacterium, assembly GCA_003644325.1. GTDB lineage: Bacteria > Planctomycetota > B129-G9 > B129-G9 > B129-G9 > B129-G9. Next base: position 3,087 of record QNCA01000005.1, on the reverse strand, counting down.
TGGTGAATTGCTGCGATTCGGTGAACGAGGTGCCCGGGTTGAAATCCGTGGACAGCGCCACAGGCAGTCCGGCGTCGAGCATTTTCCGCGCGGGGGCGTGCTTCTGCAGACCCAGGCTGAAACTCGTCGCAGGCAGCAGCACCGGCGCCACCCCGCCGGCGGCCAGGGCCTCAATCCCGGCGTCCGAGGCGGCGACCAGGTGGTCCGCGCTGACCGCGCGCAGTTCGCCGGCCAGTTCCGCGCCGCCTATCGGCTCGATTTCGTCGGCGTGCATCTTCAACTTCATGCCCGCTTCCCTCGCCGCCAGCAGGATTCGCCGAGACTCCTCTATATTATAAACGTGGGCCTCGCAAAAGATGTCGCAGAACTCCGCAAGACCGCGCCTGACCACTTCCGGAATCATCTCATTGATAAGGAGCGAGATGTAGCCCTCCTTGTTATCCCGAAACTCGACCGGCACCTCGTGCGCGCCGAGGAAGGTTGGCACAATATCCACGACGTGCCGTTTGTTCAGTTCGGCGATTGCTTCGAGCGTCTTGATCTCGTCCTTTGTTGTCAGGCCGTAGCCGCTTTTTATCTCGATGGCGGTGGTGCCGTGGGCCAGGGCCGAGTTTAGATAGGGCAGGGATTTTTCAACCAACTCCTCCTTGCTCATCTCACGCAGTTTGCGCACGGAGGCGTGAATCCCGCCGCCCCGCAGCGTGATTTCTTTGTACGAAAGCCCCATGTTGCGCATCTCGAACTCGTCCTCGCGCGTGGCGGGAAACACGAGATGCGTGTGCGGGTCCACAAGTCCCGGCGTGACAACCATGCCCGCCGCGCTGATGACGGAGCGGGCTTTGTACTTCGCGGCAATGTCGGAGGTGGCCCCGTATTCGATTATCTTCCCATCGGAAATCGCCGCCGCGCCGTCCGGCACCACGGGCAGAGAGGCGCTATCGACGCCGTTGCCTTCGGCGGGAAGCGGTTCATCCAATGTTATCAGTTGCGCGGCGTCACGCACGACAAGGTCAACCGTCTTCATCTTTGTTCCGCCTGTTTTCCGCGTCAAGAGTTTCCAGTCGTCCGTTCAGTTCGGCCAGTTTCCCCTCGATTTTGTCCAGATCGTCGCACATCCGCTGAAGGGCATCCGCCGGGCCGCCCTGCGCCCTCCTGTGGAGCGCGTGATTCAACGCCGCCACCTCCAGCCAGAGCAGGATTACGAAAAAGGTCAGCAACAGAAACGCCGCGGCGGCGATAAGGCCGACGGGCAACTGGCGCAGAAGGTCGAATATGTTTGCCGTCAACGTCAACACAACAACCCGCAAGGACAAGAAGAAAATACGGCGGAATCTTTTAGACTTCCACCAGCAGAGGCCCGCTCCGTTTGGCGCGGTGACAGTCACCGGCGCGGCCCTTCCAGAATTCTTACGTGCTCCCGCCTCCTCTACATCATTCGTTTCGAGTTACGAGGTCTTGCGCATCGGGATTTTCACTTTCATTTTTCTTGCGGTCTTCACGGCCCTGGGATAGCCGGCGTCCACGTGGCGCGCGATGCCGCTGCCCGGGTCGTTGGTCAGAACCCGGTTGAGCCGCTCGGAGGCGTCTTTTGTGCCGTCGGCGACGATTACCATGCCGGAGTGCTGGGAATACCCGATGCCTACGCCGCCGCCGTGGTGCATGCTGACCCATGTTGCGCCGGAAGCGACATTCAGCATGCCGTTGAGGAGCGGCCAGTCCGCGACCGCATCGCTGCCGTCACGCATGCCTTCGGTCTCACGGTTGGGAGAGGCCACCGACCCGCAGTCGAGATGGTCCCTTCCGATTACAATGGGGGCCTTGATTTTCTTCTTCGCCACCATTTGATTTATGCGCTCGCCCAACTTGGCGCGCTCGCCGTAGCCCAGCCAGCAGATTCTTGAGGGAAGTCCCTGGAAGTTTATCTTCTCCTGCGCCAGGTCAATCCACCTGCACAGCGCCTTGTCCCTGGGGAACAGTTCCTTGACGGCCTTGTCGGTGGCGTAAATATCTTCCGGATTACCCGACAGCGCCACCCATCGGAAGGGGCCCTTGCCGCTGCAAAACAGCGGCCGGATGTACTCGGGCACGAAGCCGGGAATGTCGAAGGCGTCCTTGACGCCGCTCTTCAGCGCCTGTCCGCGGATGTTGTTGCCGTAGTCGAACGTCACCGCGCCGTAACCCTGCAACTTGAGCATGCCCCTGACGTGTCTGGCCATCGATTCCATGGCGCGCTTTTTGTATTCCTTGGGATTCTTTTTGCGCAGCGCGTTGGCCTTCTTGAGCGGCATGCCGTGTGGCACGTAGTCAAGCGCGTCGTGGGCGCTGGTCTGGTCGGTGAGGACGTCGGGCACGATCTGCCGCGCGGCGAACTCCGGAATGACCTCCGCGGCATTGCCCAGCAGGCCTATCGAGAGCGGCTCCTTCTTCGCCATCGCCTCGCGCGCCATCTTGATGGCCTTGCCGTATGAGTCCGCCATTACGTCCAGGTAGCCCGCCTTCAGTCTGCGTTTGATGTGGTCCTCATCGACTTCAACGACGATGCAGACCCCGCCGTTCATGGTTACCGCCAGCGGCTGCGCGCCGCCCATGCCGCCGAGCCCGGCGGTCAGAACGAGTTTGCCGGAGAGGTCCCCCTTGAAGTGCTTGCCGGCGGCGGCCGCCAGGGTCTCGTACGTTCCCTGGATGATGCCCTGGGTGCCTATGTATATCCAGGAGCCGGCGGTCATCTGGCCGTACATCATCAGGCCTGCGGCCTCGAGTTTGTGAAAGTGGTCCCAGTCGGCCCAGCGTCCGACGAGATTCGAGTTGGCGATAAGGACTCTCGGTGCGTGCTCGAACGTCTTGAAGACGCCGACGGGCTTTCCGGACTGCACGAGCAGGGTCTCGTCGGGCGCGAGTTTCTTCAGGGATTCAACGATGGCGTGGTAGCATTTCCAGTTTCTGGCGGCCTTGCCGGAGCCGCCGTAAACAATCAGATTAGCGGGATCTTCGGCGACCTCGGCGTCAAGGTTGTTCATAAGCATGCGCATTGCGGCTTCGGCGCCCCAGGTTTTGCAGGCGCGCTTAAGGCCGGTGGGCGCCTTTACG
>QNCA01000004.1 GCA_003644325.1 Planctomycetota bacterium | reverse complement strand
TGAGCGCCGTCACGCGGCGTTCGGGGATGTCCATCGTGACGTCGAAGAGGGCCTGCTTATCCCCGTAAAAGAAGTTGAGGTTTTGCACGGATATTTTGACGTTGAGGACTTCGGGCGGTTTTTCGCCGGCTTTGCGGGTCAGTGCGTTTTTTGTGTTTATTTCTACCATTGATGTTTTTTTCTCAGTTTTGCTCTTAATGTCATCGCTATCATGTTGAGGCCGAAGACCAGCGTTATCAGAACAAGGGCGGCGCCGTATGCGGTAGGACGCGCTTCCTGAATGTTGGGCACGTTGACGGATACGGTGTAGAGATAATATGGCAGGGCTTCAACCTGGCTGAAGATTGTTTTCGGCAGTCCGGTGTAGAATGCCGCTACGGTGAACAGGATGGGGGCGGTTTCTCCGGCAACCCTGGCGACGCTCAGGATAGAGCCGGTGAGAATGCCCGGCAGCGAGTAGGGCAACACGTTTGTGCGAATCATTTGCCATTTGGTCGCGCCGACGGCGAGGCTTCCTTCCCTGAAGCCCTTCGGCACGGAGCGCAGCGCCTGCTCGCCGGTCGTTATGATGACGGGCAGTATCATAAAGCAGAGGGTCAGCCACCCTGCAAGAAGTGATTTGCCGAACTGAAGCAGTATGACGAACACGCCCAGGCCGAAGAGGCCGAATACAATCGACGGCAGCCCGGCGAGATTGGTAATACACAACCTGATAAGTTTTGTGAACCAGGTGTTTCGTGCATACTCGCTCAGATAGATCGCGGTAAAGACGCCGACGGGCAGGGCAATGGCCATCGAGCCGACAATCAGGCAAAAGGTGCCGACAATAGCGGGAAATACGCCGCCGGTTGTGTGGTTCGGCCCCGGCGCTTCCGTCAGGAACGCCCAGTTTATGCGTGGCGCGCCCTTGATAATGATATCGAGCAGCACGGCGGCCACGAACAATACCACCAGGTATGAGATGATGCGCACCCCCCAGAAGCACATCTTCTCGCGTCTCTGCCTCTTTTTGGTGTTGCCTGCCTGTTTCATACAAGCACGATCACGAGCCTATAGAATGGAGGGAAAGACTATTCCCTGCCCGCAGTCATCCTGATGATTACCAGGTTTATCCCCAGGGTTATAAAGAGCAGTATGGACCCTATGAGAAACAGTGCGCTGTAATGCGTGCTGCCATAGACCACTTCGCCCATTTCGCTTGCTATTGTCGCCGTCATGGGGCGGCCGGCCGAGAGGGGAGAAGCAGGTATTACCGGAGAGCCGCCGGTGACCATCAACACCGCCATGGTCTCCCCGACGACACGGCCCGTGCCGAGCATCAAGGCCGCGATTACGCCGCTTTTTGCCGCGGGCAGCACTACCCGCCAGAGCGTTGCAAGCCTGCTTGCGCCCAAGGCCAGCGAAGCCCGCCTGTAAGACATGGGCACGTTTCGTATCGCGTCCTCGCTTACGGATATGACCGTCGGGAGAGCCATCACCGATAATACTATTGAAGCCGTAAGGAGCGTCATCCCCGAGGGCAAATCAAATATCCGCTTCACCAGCGGCGCTATCACCGCGAGGGCAAAGAAGCCAAGGACCACGGAAGGGAATGAAGCAAGGATTTCGATGAAGTTTTTCAGAAAGGTCCTTTCTTTGGGCCCGGCTATTTCGGATATGTACAGAGCGGCGCACACCCCCATCGGCAACGCCGCGAGCATGGACAGCACGACCGCCCATGCCGTCGCAGCGGCGAGCGGAATTATCCCGTAGAGGGCGCCCGTGTCCAGATAGGGGACCCAGCGCCGACCCAGCAGAGAAGCGGCCGATTCCTCCCGGAAAAAGGGGAGACCCTGCTCCAGGAGGAACGCGATTATCGCCATAACCGCAACGATGGCGATGGAAGCGTTAAAGAGGAAAAAATACTTAATCCCCTGGTCAAAGGTAAACACCTTGCGTCCCGCCAGCGCGCGGCGCATCTCGACGGTGGCCGCGGCCTGCGTGTTTGCTGTCTGACTCATCGATGTCCTTCGAGTTTGCTGTAAGCGAGCAGATACGCCATATTCCGGGCAGGGCCGGGTAGGGGGAGATTTATCCTTCGCGCTTTTTCTTCGGGATGAAACCTTCCTCTTCGACGATCTTCTGGCCTTCTTCGCTAAGGGCAAAATCGATGAAGGCCTTGATGTTGCCCGTCGGCTCCCCGTTGGTATAGAAATGGAGGGGACGGCAGAGGGGATAATCCCTGTGCTCGGGCGCAAGGGCGGTGTCGGAGGCCTTCTTGCGAACCTTGAGCACCTTCACGGAGCCCCGCTGACCTTCGACATAGCCCAGCCCGACGTAGCCGATGCCGCCCCTGGTCGTCTTCACTTGGTCGAGTATCTGCGCGTTGCCCTGCGTACGCTTCATGTCGTCACGATACTGGTCGGTTTCTTTCTTGCCGATGACCTTTTCCTTGAAATACACGAAAGTTCCGGAACTGCTGTCGCGGCCGAAGACCACCAGTTTCATGTCGGGCCCGCCGACCTGGTTCCAGTTCGTTATGCCGCGGTCGCTGTATATCTTCTTGAGCGTCGCGAAACTGATTTCGTCCAGCGGGTTGTCCTTGTGAACGACTATCGCCAGGCCGTCGTAGGCCACGATGTGCTCGACGGGTTCGATATTGACCTTCTTGCACGCTTCTACCTCTTTCTCTTTCATTTTTCTGGAAGCCATTGAAAAATCGACGCTTTTGTTAATCAGCGCCTTGATGCCCTTTCCGGAACCACCGCCGCTGACCTGCACCTTGATGTTTCCGTGCTTTTCCTTGAACGCCTGAGCCCATTTCGTCGTCAGGTTGAGCATCGTGTCGGAGCCTTCGATTTTTATGGATTCCTGACCGTCACCGCAGCCGACGAGATATGTACCGGTGAGAACCGACAGGAAAATAATCGCTATCATCTTTCTAATCATGTCACACCTCCGTTAAGAATTTGTAGAGAGCCGATACTCCCCAACCTCACTTCGGTTATACTAAACGTTTGTAAAGATTTGATTAATCCGACCGTTTTTTCGCTTTCCCTTCCGAAAATATATTCAACAACCGGCGCCTTCGGCGATTCGCTAGAACTTTAAGACTATGTCCACCTGCAGGGTGGTTTTCGGGGAATCATCGGCGACAATCGGCTCGGTGAATAGACCCGTCACGCCGAAGGTGACTTTGTCGTGCACGGCGTACTTGAAACCGACCTTGTGGCCGCGGGTGTCGGAATGGCCGAAGTCGCTGTCGTTCAGCGCGCCCGGGGCGGCGTTTGCCTCGATGCGGGCGTACTTGTAGCCGACCTCCCAGGTCCCTTTCTTCTTGGCCTTGCCTATCTTGAAGCCCACGGCCAGGCCCTTGTCCTCATTGCTGCCCGTGCCAACCTCTTTCTCGCCCAGGTTCTTAACGTAGTCGCCGTAGACCTCGAACGGGAGTCTCCCTACCTTGAACTTCACCTTGGTGGTGAGGTTGAGGACGTTGAAATCTTCGGCGGTCAGACGGCCGCCGGATTTCGACGTGTTGCCGTCGGCCTTGGGAAAGTTGCCGGCTTCTTCGTAATTCAGAAAGTTGTAAAACGTTCCGGCAAACGTCAACTTGACCGAGTCCGCCAACTTCAGGTCAAAGCCCGCCTGGTAGGCCATGAGATTGGCGTCTTCCAGGGCGCCCTTGTTCTCCTGGACCATCATCTGGCCGAGGGTGATAAAGGGGGTAAACCCGTTGCAAACCTCGTACTTGAAAGACTCATACGCGCCCTCCGGGTTCACGTCGGAGTCCCATACCAGGTCGGTATGGACAAACGGGTTCTTCCACTTGCCGCCGCCGAGCGTCAGGCCCTTGAGCCATTTGGGCTTGTAAATTACATACGCCCGGTCAATCCAGATGCTCTTTTCGGAAAAGGTGCTTGTGAATGTCTGGTTGGTTGACGTTGCGTCGGAACTACTTCCGGAAGCCAACCGGAACCCGACCAGCAACTCGTCGGATATCTCCTTTTCCAGTTGCACGCGCAGGCGGAAGCGGCCGCGGTTGCGTTCGCGTTTCTCGTCCCGCTTGTAGAACCGCCCTTCGTAACGCAGGCGCAAGTCCCCTGAAATCTTCAGGCCCTTGAGCCACTTGGGACTCTTGAACAGTTCGGCGTTTTCTTCAACCGCCTTCTGGAACCACTTCTCCAACTTTTCCTCCGAAGCCGGCGGCGACTGCTCCATCTCGCTAACCGACCCTTTTACCCGGGCGAGCTCCTGCCGGAGATTGGTCACCGTTTCCTCCAAACTCTTTACCCTGGCAGCCAGGTTTGAATCCTCCGCCGCTGCCTGCCGGCCCGCGAAGCAGGCCGCAACGATGAAAACGAACGCGACTGCAAACACTCCCGATATCTTTGACATGGCCCTCACTCCTAAAAATAGTTATTCGATTACTTCGCCGCCCCCCTTCGGGGGGGTCTTTTCTTTCGCCGTCCGTGTTTTCGGAGCCAACCGAAATTACGCAAAACAGAAAGTACAAGAGCAGGCGAAGCCTGCCGGGCTTGCTCGAAAGGAATGTAACAGGTTGGTGTTAAGGGAGGATTAACGGTCGAACAAAAGTATGTTAGGCGTGAAAAAACGCTGTCATTCGTTGATGGGCAGGTGAAATGTGAACGTGGTGCCCCGGCCGACCCTGCTCTCCACGGAGATGTCGCCGCCGTGTGCCTGGATGATGTGCTTCACGATGGCCAGGCCCAGTCCTGTTCCGCCCATCTCGCGCGAGCGAGCCTTGTCCACGCGATAGAACCGCTCGAAAACATGGGGGATGTCTTTGCCGGGGATACCGATGCCCGTGTCGCACACCTCGACTTTTACCATACCGTCTTCTCGTCCTATTGTTACCTTTACCTCGCCGCCGGGGCTGGTGTACTTCACGGCGTTGTCGAGCAGGTTGATGAAGACCTGTTCCAGGCGTATCCTGTCGGCCCTGACCGCCGGAACGGCGCCCGTGCAACACACTTCAACCTGAAGCCGCTTTGCCGATATTTCCCGCGCCAGCAATTCCAACGCACTCTCGGCGATTTCTTTCAGAGAAACGGACCCCTTGTCCAACGTGAAATCCGGAGATTCTATCGCCGACAGTTCAAGCAGGTCCGATACGAGGTCGTCCAGACGCCGTGCATGCCTGTCTATTATCTTCAGGAACTCATCAGCCTTCGCGGGGTCCTGTACGCCGGCCTGGAGCGTTTCTATGAAACCTCTTATCGCGGTGAGCGGCGATTTCAATTCATGCGAAATATTGGCGATGAAGTCCCTGCGCATCCGCTCCAGTTTCCGGAGCGTTGTTATATCGTGGAGGACGAGTATGTGGGTGGGGCCTCTCTCCGCTTCCCCGGCATCCTGTGATAATGCGGTCCCCGTCACCTCTACGATGGTGAGTTCGTAATAGCGCGCCTCGCCGCCGCGCAATGACCACTGGAACGTCTTCGTCCCGCCCGACTTTTTCGCTTCCTGTAGGAACCGCTCCAGAGCGGGATTCCGGCTGACTTCCCATAACGGTTTGCCGGTTGCTTCAGCCGGCGTTGTCTCGAGCGCCCCGGCGGCCGCATCATTGATAAACACGATGTGTTCCCGCGCATCAATCGCCGCTACCCCCTCTGCCATGGTTGAGAGCACTGTCTCCAGTTGCCCGCGGTCGCGCTCTATCGTTGTTATTTGCTCTACCAGTCTGGCGCGCATCGCGTTCAGCGCCCCGGCAAGATTGCCCAGTTCGTCTTTTGACGTTACGTCGGCCCTTCTATCCAGCCGGCCGGAGGCTATGTCCATCGCCACTTCCGTCATATGCGCGATAGGCGACGTTATCTTCAGGCTTATGAAGAAACTGATTAAAAGCGCCAGACCCACACCCAGGCCGCTGCATGCGATGATCACGGTCGAGAAGAAGGCCATCTGCGCCTCCACCTCGGTCACGGGCAGCGCGCATCTTACAACGCCTTTCGGAGAACCTGCCGGTCCTACGCGCACCGCCACATAAAGCATCCGGACTCCCAGCGTGGGGCTGACCCTTTCCTCTTTACCGCGACCACCCTTCAACGCCCGCGCTATTTCCGGACGGTCCGCGTGATTCTCCATTCTCAGCGGGTCTTCGTCTGTCTCTCCCGCCACTGTGCCGTCGGGCAGAATCACCGTCGCGCGCGGCCGAAAATCATCTCCGAGCGACTGAACGATTTGTTGGACCCTATCGTTGTTCTTGCCGAGGTCGTTTTCCACCAGGCGCGAAATCAACACGGCGTTTTCATGCAGTTCCTGCTCCAATCGCGCGAGGTGATGTTTTGTAACAATGCCGTAGGTTACGGAACCGGCCAATGCGATGCAGACCACTGCCAGCACAGCACATGATATATACAAACGCCAGAAGAATCGCTTCGGCACGGCGCTACTCCTCAAATCGGTACCCTACGCCGCGGATGGTGTTAATCTTGTGGGCGTGTTTCTTCAGTTTCTTCCGCAAGGCGGCTACATGTACGTCTATATTGCGGTCGCTGACAAATGCGTCGAAGCCTATGGCGCCGTCCAGCAACTGGTTGCGCGTAAGGGCGCGCCCGGGACGCTCGGCCATGAACTTGAGCAGTTTGAACTCCGTTTTGGTGACCTTGACAGGCTTCCCGTCGACAAGAATCTCGTGTCTCACGGCATCTATGACAAAGTCATCGCTGACCTTTATCACTTTCTGCTCGCCGGTTTCGCGCATTTCCATACGGCGCAGAACCGCCTTCACCCGGGCGACCAGGACCCCGGGACTGAACGGCTTGGTTATATAGTCATCCGCCCCCAGCGAAAGTCCCACCACTATGTCGGACTCTTCGCTCTTCGCCGTTACCATTACTATCGGGATATGCGCCGTTCGCTCGTTTTCTTTTGCCCTCTTGCATACCTCAAGCCCGTCCAGTTTCGGCAGCATCAAATCGAGCAGTATCAAATCCGGCAAATCCCTTTGCACGGAGTGCAGGCCGGTTTCACCGTCACAGGCCGCCTTCACCCTGAAACTTTCCCGCTCCAGATTGTAGCGGATCAACTCGACGATGTCGCGCTCATCCTCAATAACAAGAATGGTTTTCTGAGTCATCGGTCCTCCTGATAAGATACACTTTTCTCCAATCATTATAATATCCTCACGTTAAGATTTGGTTAACAATAATGTTTTTTTTATGTGCGGAAGGAGCGGACAGGGTCGGCGGAGGCTTCCAGCGCCATGTTCCGCAGGGCGTTAGGGTCTGCCGGCGTGGTCTTCTTACGTGGCCTCCGACGAGGGATCGGGATACATAAAGTCCGCGTCGGCGTTGCTGATGCTCCATTGAGAGACGAGATCACGCACGAAATGCCCGACTCTATCCGGGTTGCGGTGGTCTGTAAAACCGGCGGCGAAGCAGGGTAACGCCGGCATCAGTCGAGATGGTTCCGCCCCGACTCGTCGGAGCGACAAAATTCCTTCGGCTGGATGCCTGAAACTCAAGCCTTTTCGTGATACAGTCCGTTATAAAAAGTCACCCCTCTTGTGGGAAGCGCGGATTACCCCCAAACTTCACGCACACCCCGCACCCTTCCCCAGAGGACATTTCGTTTGAATATACGCCCGCCCCAGCGTAAAATGTAGCGGCGGGCAGGAGAAAGTATTGCCTCCCGCCTGCCTCGTTGCAATTGCCATGCGGAAGGACGGCATCCTCTACGTCATGGCAGAGACGCGGGTGCCCGTCGGCTTCAAAGAGCGGCGGCAAGAACAGCGCTCTACGAAAGGAGAACGAGTTGAAACGCGCATTGCTTTTTGCACTTCTGATAGTTTTGCCTGCAGCCGGCACGGCGGGGGCAACCCACATCAGTCTCAAGAACGGCTGCAAAATCGAGGCGGCAATCCTGAAAGAGAACGACGAGAGCGTGTTCGTGGACTTGGGCTACATGATATTGCGGATACCGAAGGCCGATATCAGCGCCATGCAAGTTGGTGACGGCGAACAGCCGCCTGAAAGTTCGCCAAAGCCCCCCGAGGCCGGTGCGGGGGAAGACGCCGCAGCGGTCGAGGAGACATCCCCGCCCCAAGAGGCGCTCTATAAGGCGGCCACCCGCGAGATGCACGAATCCACCGCGGACATGACGGCCACCCAGGTGGTGGAGCGGTTTAACGACTCGGTGGTGGTGGTCTCTTCGGGTTCGGGCTGGGGCTCGGGGTTCGTCATCCACGAGGAAGGCTACATCGTCACCAACAACCACGTCATCGGAGGCGGCGGGAAAATAAACGTGACGCTGTTTCAAAAGAAGAAAGACGGCATAGAGAAACTGGAACTGAGGGATGTGGAAATCCTGGCGAACAACGGTTATTTCGACGTGGCCCTGCTGAAGTTCCGCGAGGGCCACATGAAGAGCATCCGAGAGAAGGGCTTTGAACTCAAGCCGGTGACGTTCGGCAGGATGGATTTTGTGAAAAAGGGCGATGCCGTATTTGCGATAGGCAATCCCGGCCTGGGGAGAGAGGTGCTTAACCGCACCGTCTCCGAGGGGATAGTAAGTTCGCGGGCGCGAAACATTACGGGGCTGCCCTACATCCAGACGACCGCCGCGGTCAACCCGGGCAACAGCGGCGGGCCGCTGTTCAATGCCAAAGGCCACGTGATAGGCATCGTAACGCTGAAGGCGTTTTACCAGGAAGGGATAGCATTTGCCTTGCCGCCGGTATATATAATAGAATTCCTGAAGAACCGCGACGCGTTCGCGCATTCCGAGGCCGCGGAGGGCGGGATAAGATACCTGAACCCGCCCCGCAGGAAGCCCGCCGTGGAGAACGGAGAATCCCCGGGCAAAACCGAACCGGAAAAGGCAGAAGACGGCCACCCGGAGGGCGATGCCGGAAACGGCAAGAGCGAAGAATCAAACGGAGGCGATTAGCGACGGCCGCCGATGACAGCGAAAACCCGGTCAACTTGAGTAATTGCCTGGCCTCTTTCTATTCACTTTTTAAGGAGCAAGCGATGGAGAACCGCAGATTGACACTGATAGTATTGAGCGCCGTTATTGCGTGCCTCGCGGCATCCGACGCACGGGCCGAGGTACCTGACTTCGCCGAGTATGTGCCCGGCGACTGCCTGTTCTATGCCGGCATGCCCTACTCAAAAGAATATGTGACCGCGACAAAAAAGTCGGAAGCCTACAAGTTTTCACAAAATGAAGAAGTGGTGAAACTGCTGGAAGAGATGTTTGAATCTGTCCCGATGGAACTTGGCGAGGTCAAAGAAATCTTCGCCAAGTCGGGCCTGACATGGAAAGACCTGTTCGCGCTTCAACTCGGCGGGGTTGCCCTGGCACTTGATGTAAAGATGATACAGGTGAAGATGCCCAAGGACGCGGGAGACATGCCGGGCGGCATGAAGATGCCGATGATGCCGCGGGTAAACGTCGCCGTTTACCTCGACAAGTCCAACGGCGACGTCAAGGCCGTATGGGGAAAGATGGAGAAATTACTGAACGTGCTGTCCGAAGGGGAGAAGCCCGCGCTCAAAAAGGCGTCGCTCAAGATAGTCGATACGGCCGCCACGTTCTACAAACCAACTGACCCATCGGTCCCGCCCATGCTCGATGGCATCCTGGTATTTGAAAAGGGGGATATCACGGTGCTGAGCACGAGCAAGGCCTTTGCCGCGGAAATCATCGGATGCATCAACGGCAACGGCAAAAATTCCCTGGCAAAGAACGACCTGTACATCAAGACCATGGCGAAACTCGGCGACAAGCGCATGAGCACCATGTTCTTCAACATGAAGGAAACGTTGTCGCGCTTTGGCGGGATGATGAAAAGAGACAAGGACGCCGAAACGGCGCTGAAGATAATCCAGTTGGAAAGCCTGCAGGCCATCGGCGGGTCCGGCTGGGTCGATGAGAACGGCGCCGTGTCACAATTTTACATGTATTGCCCTGACGGGAAGTTCGCCCTGCTCAAGCCGTTCCAGTATGGCCGGGCAAAGTTTGCCACGCTCAACGGCGTCGGCAAGAACGCACTGGGTTTCATTTCCGTTTCCCTGAATCCGGCCAAACTGTATGACGATTTCCTGGCAATGGTGAAGGCCGCCGACGCGGATGCCTACAAGGAAGCGCTCGAAAATATCGCGGAAGCGGAAAAAGAAGCGGGGTTCAAGATAAAGGACGACCTGCTGGCTTCGCTGGGCGGGGAAGTTACGCTGGTGATGACCAGCGCCACGCTACAGCTAGATGTCAAAGAACTCCCGGTGCCCCTGGCTGTGATTATAGAACTGAAGGACAGGGACAAGTTTGAAAAGGCGTACAAGGCGATCTGCAAGAGCGAAAAGATAAAACCCGAAGTCCGGAAATACGGCGAGAAGAAACACGAAATCCAGGTCCTGCCGAAAGGAGCAGTTTGCATAACCGGCAAATACTTCATGGCGGCCAACTGCGCCCGCACACTCGAGGGCGTGCTCGACACGATGGATGGCGAAGGCGGCAAGGTTGTCGACACGGACCATTACAAGAAGGCCATGAAAATGCTTGGCGGCGAGCCGTCGTTCCTCTTCTTCCTCAATTACAAGGAATACGGCAATCTGTTAGAGAGCCTGGGAAAAATGATGCCGGGCATGATGCGGCCTCCCACGCCCATGCCCGATATGCCTGATGACATGGAAGACATGGATGACGCGGAGGAGGCGCCGACCGGCTTCGACGAGGGTGGCACGACAGGGGATGAAAAAGAGGAATGGGAGGAGGAAGAAGAGATGCCGGAAGTCCCCGAAATGCCGGACCCCATGAAGATGATGGAGACGGTCTCCAGGTTCTGGAAGTTATTTTCCGACCACTTCCCGGGAACGTACATGTCGGTCCACGGGGACAAAGAGGGCCTGATGCTCAAATTCGCGATGCCCTGAGTTCGCTCAGATATATCACCCGGGCAGGGCCTTGATTGAACACCGATATCCCGATCGCCCGCGCTCGCGCCGTCCGGCGGTCAGAGGCGGGCGGTCGGGAAATGTGTCTTGATTCCGTCGTATGAGGAAACAACCATGAAGACCGAAACAGGCAGAGAGTCGCCGCCGTTACGTATCGCGGGCGTATTGTCCATCACGTTTTTCTTGTGTGCGGCGGCTTTGCCGGCGATGGCGCACACCGGAGACCTTGCCGAGTGCGTACCGGCGGACGCCATGATGTACGCATCGTGGGACTTTTCCAAAGATGTAGAGGCCAACTACCGCAAGTCCGCCCTGCATAAATTCCTCCAGGAGGAAGAAGTAATAAAGTTCATGGAACGGGCCATGGAAAAGGCCGACATCCTGGAACCGGGAGACAGGGAGGCCCCGGTCAGCCGGGAAGAGGCGTGGAAACTGGCCCATTCGCGCCTCGCTTTATGGATAAGTGACATCGAGACGAAGAAGGTTAAGGTCACTGACGAGGAATCCGGTGAATACGAGTATGAAGAGGAGATTGTGACGGGAGGAATCATCGCGGAGTTCCTGACGGACGACGCGAAGAAGGCCGCGCGGAAAATCATTAAATTCGCCCAGGAGGAAGCCGCAAAAGAAGAAAACATCACCAGGCAGATAGTGGACTACAAGAAAGTCAAAATCAAACATTACAAGTCTGAAGACGGCGGTGATTTCAAGGAAGCGTGTTTCTTCGAGATCGACGGCAAGTACGTTGTCACCTCCTCGCTGAGCGAGGCGAAAAAAATCATCCGGCTGATGAAGGGCGAAGAGGTCGAATCGCTCGCCCGGAGCCGCCTTTACAAGAAGACCCTCGAGAACCTGAGCAGGGACCGCGTAATCACCGGCTTTATGAACCTCGAAGCCATTTTCAAGAAGTACGAGAAGGAAATGTTCGAGGACGAGATGGGCAAGCGGGCGTTCGAGTTTATCCGGCTTGGCGACGCGAAGGCGGTCGGACTGGGCGGTGTGGCAGCCGAAAGCCGACTGGCCCTAGAACTCTATGTTTATACTCCGGCGACAAACTCGCCCCTCTTCCAACTCTTTCGCAACGGTCGCGCGCGGTTCAACTGCATGGAACTGGTGAAAAGGGACGCGCTTACGGCGATCGCGGGCACGATCAACCCCCTGGACTGCTGGGGCTTCTACAAGCAGTCCGCAAGACTCTTTGACGAAGATTCTTACAAGGAAAGCATGGATGCGCTGAAGGAATTTGAAAAAGAAAGCAAACTGAGTCTCGACAAGGATCTGCTGGCAAACATCGGTACCGAGGCGGTCGTGATTATTCCGGACGCCGCCATCGACCTGACGTCCGGCGTGCCGCTGGGGGTCGTGCTGGCCGTTCAAATCAAGGACAGGGACCGGGTAGAAAAGTTTATCAGGGCGGCCATTGCTCACGGCGGCGGCGAAATGGAGGAAGCACCCTACAGGGGGTACAAGATTCTTGGCAGCGGAGAGAGTGTGTTCTTCTGCTTCACGCGGAAATACTGGCTCATCGGATCCAGCGACACCGCCATCAAGGAAGTAATCAAGACCCTGAAAGGCGACAGGCCGCTGCTGGTCAACAGCGAAAAATACCGCAGGGCACGTCGAAAAATCGAGGGCGATATTACAGCAGTGGGTTACATAAATCTTGCGAGATTCTTCGAAATGGTCAACAGCCTCGTTAAAAATCTCGCGCAGCGGGATTTCGGAGCGCCCTTCGACGAGGAATCACGCGAGCACGGCGAGAAGAATGCGCAGCCGACCCTCTTTCCCGTCGACCTTCTCAAGAAATATTTTCCCTCGGTCTTGGCGGGATTAAAAGTGGACAACGACGGCATGCTGCTCAAGGCGCTCGCGCCGTAGCGTGTAGCGCCATCCGACACCGACGGGGAGCGGCATCATTTGCGCTACCCGTTTTCTATTTTTCGCTCAACTCGCGCAACGCCTCGCCCGCCTCCCATGACCACTTGGCCGAGTTCAGGGCCGCGGCCCGCTTGAAGTTCTTCCTCGCCCCGGCGGTATCGCCCTTCTCGCGCAGTGATGAGGCCAGGTATATCCTGGAATCCGCATCCTGCGGGTCCAGGTTCACCAATGCGCTGAAGTGAAGCGCCGCGGTCTCGACATCCCGCCGGAGGTAACACTCAATGCCTTTCTCCAGCAGTCGCCGCTTTTCGCGGGCCAGTTTGTCCCTGTCCAGCAGTATTACATGGCGCACCGTGTCCAGTACGCTTGCACCCATCGCCCCGGCGAGCGCCGCCCACGCCAGTACGACGACCACCAGGCTCGCGCTCTCGGGCCGCAGCCCGGGTCCCAGCACGGCCACGCCGTTCAATCCGGCCATGCCCAGAGCCATCAACACAAAGCCGCGCGAGTTGCGGCCGCCGAGAAACTGCGCCAGCCCGGGTACGGGCGAAAAAGCCAGCATTATCCACTTCATGGAATCCGCTCCTCCTCACGTAAGCAGGCGCTTGACAGTATATAACGGCGCCGTCCAAAGTCAACATCCCCCGGGAAATCCCGACACCCCCAACGGTCCCTGCGCGCTCCCCTTGATGCCGTGGCAATTGCGCGAGAAACGTGCTATAATGCGAGGGACTCTTTGTCGGCCGGCGAGGTTTGTTGTCTTGTTACGCTACATGCGGCGCGCGGAAATGAAAGCAGAGAAAAAAACCAATCACTCGATTTCGGCTGTCGATAACAATATGGACTCCATCGCGGTCATGGCGGGGAAACTCGCTCATGAAATCAAAAACCCCCTGAACGTAATCTACATGAATCTGCAACTGCTGCAGGAGGAGTGGCAGGAGGCCTCTACGCCGAGGGAGCGGCGCCTGCTCCAGAAGATGGCAATCCTCAAACAGGAGGCACAGCGCCTGCGCGACATTCTGGATGACTTCCTCAGATATGCCCGCCCCGCGTCGCTCA
>QNCA01000003.1 GCA_003644325.1 Planctomycetota bacterium | reverse complement strand
GGAGAACCTGGCGCGCGCGGCGAAAATCCTGCGCCTCTCCTCCACGGCCGCCGACGAGACCACTCTGCAAGTTCAACTCATCAATCACTACGTCTCTCTCTGGCACTGACGAACGCATCGCCAATCGCTGCATGTTCATTGCCGATTGCGCTCTTTCGGTTCAGTCCTCTCTTTGCTGCCATTCCTCTTTTCTAAGCCAGATTTCGCCTTCTTCGGGGTCCTTGTAGCGGACATACCAGCGCCTGAGGGCTTTCTTGTACCAACTCTTTGCAAATATCCTTTCGATTTTGGGCATTGAAGTCTCGTCGAATCCATTTGCCTTGAGCAGCGCCAGGTAGAGTTCCCTGCGGTCCGCGTTCTCGCGCTGGATGATCTTGCGCAGTTCCCTCTCCTCGTCCAGGCTGAGGTCTTCCGACCCGTCATACCGCTCCATGAGGTAGCCCCGCAGATTTTCGCCCACTGAACCGTTGTCCTTGAATCTCTTGTATTCATCAAAGTTCTTCTTCATTCTCTCCTTGATTGCCTCTATTTCCGGGTTCTCCACCGTTATGTCGATATCATCGGCATGGGCGAGGCTGATGAAAGACCACGAGGCGATGTGGCGTGCAGGCAGCGCGCCCTCCGGGCCGCCTCCGGGGGCGTCGTGCAGGCGTCCCTGGACCTCGTCGACTATCCTGTCGGCCACCTCCTGGAATCGCGCCTCCGGGAAGGAAACCCGCACGTTGATCGTAACGCAGCCCGCGATTATTGCCACCACGGCGAACACGACTATTCTTGCTATCTTCATGACAGACTCCTCTCCTGCATCGGTTCAATATATTTTACGGGGGATTATACCATTTATTCACGGCCGGGCAAGCAGCGACGTTCCGGGAGCATGCAGATCCTGGGTGGCTGCTTGGCACGGTGACAGTCACCATCTACGATGATCCGCCCCCGACACATCGGGGACGGCTCCGTAGTGGTGACAATCACCGGCGCGGTCCTTTACGTGCTCCCCGGCATTCCCGGGGCGTTGCCGCGCATTCTGAAAGGTGGTAAAATGACGATATGGCGGAGTTCAGACTGACGACGAATTTCGAGCCGAAGGGCGACCAGCCGCGGGCGATAAAAGAACTGGTCGACGGCGTTGAGAAGGGTCTGGAGCACCAGACGCTGCTCGGCGTGACCGGCAGCGGCAAGACGTTCACGATGGCCAACGTGATCGCGCGCGTCAATCGTCCCACGCTGGTCATCGCGCCGAACAAGACGCTCGCCGCGCAACTCTACTCGGAGTTCCGGGGACTCTTTCCCGAGAACGCGGTGGAATATTTCGTATCGTATTACGATTACTACCAGCCGGAGGCCTACGTACCGCGCATCGACCTGTATATTGAGAAGGACGCATCCATCAACGAGCGCATCGACAAGATGCGCCACTCCGCGACTTACTCGCTGCTTGAGCGCAACGACGTGATAATCGTCGCGAGCGTCTCCTGCATATACGGCCTGGGCTCGCCCGAGGCATATCACGACATGCTGCTGCTCCTGCACCAGGGCCAGGAGATAAGTCGCGAGGCGATATTATCGAAACTCATCCAGATACACTACCGGCGCAACGACATTGACTTTCACCGGGGGACGTTCCGCGTGCGGGGCGACGTGCTGGACATCTTCCCGGTGTACGAGGAAGACCGCGCCGTGCGCGTCGAGATGTGGGGCGACGAGGTGACGAAGATATCGCATATAGACCCGTTGCGCGGCCGGGACATCGAAACGCTGGAGAAGGCGGCGATATACCCGGCGACGCATTACGTGACTGACCGCGAAAAGATGGAAATGGCGATAAGGAACATCGAGAAAGAGATGGAGGAGCGGGTGGAGTGGTTCCGGGCTGCGGGCAAGTTTGTGGAGGCACAGAGGCTGGAGCAGCGGACGCGGTATGACCTGGAGATGATGGAGCAGTTGGGGTACTGCACCGGGATAGAGAATTATTCGCGTCACCTGGACGGCCGCGCGCCGGGCGAACCGCCGCCCACGCTGGTGGATTTTTTCCCGGACGATTACCTGCTGTTCATAGATGAGAGCCATATAACCGTGCCGCAACTGGGCGGCATGTACCGCGGAGACCGCTCGCGCAAGGAGACACTGGTGGAGTACGGCTTCCGCCTGCCCAGTGCCCTGGACAACCGCCCGCTGCGATTCGAGGAGTTCGCCCGGCGCACCGGCCAGGTGGTATATGTGTCGGCGACACCGGGCGATTATGAACTGGAAAAATCAAAGGGCGCGGTGGTGGAGCAGATAATCCGCCCGACGGGACTCATAGATCCCGACGTGACGGTCAGGCCCGCGGGAAACCAGGTGGACGACCTGCTGGAAGAGATACGCGCCCGCGTGGAGAAAGGCGACCGCGTGCTCGTGACCACCCTGACCAAGCGCATGGCTGAAGACCTGGCGGGGTACTACCATGAACTCGGCATAAGGACGAAGTATTTGCACAGCGACATAGATACCATCGAGCGCATGGAGATACTCCAGGCGCTCAGGCGGGGTGATTTCGACGTACTCATCGGGATAAACCTGCTGCGCGAGGGGCTTGACCTGCCGGAGGTCTCTCTCGTGGCGATACTGGATGCGGACAAGGAGGGTTTTCTGCGGAGCGAGCGTTCGCTGATTCAGACATTCGGCCGTGCCGCGCGAAACATCGACGGGCGCGTGATCATGTACGCCGACCACGAGACCGAATCGATGCGCCGGGCGATAGGGGAGACCAATCGCAGGCGAAAGAAGCAGGCCGCGTATAACAGGAAAAACAACATCACCCCGGAAACCGTGAGGAAAGACATGGTTTCCATCCTCGATTCCATCTACGAGGCGGACTACGTGACGGTGCCCAGGGCATCGGAAGAGACCGTCGAGTATCAAGCCGTCAAGGACATACCGAAACGCATCGCGCAACTTCGCAAGCAAATGAAGGAAGCGGCGGACAACCTGGAGTTTGAACTGGCCGCGGAGATACGCGACGAAATCAAGGCGCTGGAGGAGAGGGAGTTGTCATACATGGGGAAATAGTACCGGCGCAGCGAGGGGGTCAGACGCTGCCCGTCCGGGCGCGGGGTGACAGTCACCATCTACGAGCCGGCCCCCCGACAGGTCGGGGGGGCTGCGCTCCGTAATGGTGACGGTCACCGTCGCTTGTGCGGCGGTGTTTTCTCTTCGCCAGGGCGAGGGCGGCCAGACCGGGTACGAGCAGGATAATCGTCAGAGGTTCGGGAACTTTTGCGGTAAACGGTTCGTCGTCCAATTCTTCACCGGCATAATCATATCTCTTCGCGTAGATGTTGACAGTCTCGCCGGATTCTCCTCCGGGGTGATCGAGGGCCTCCCAGACGATAACGAAGTTACCCGAATCGTCCATGGCGGCGGCGGGGGTGGGCCATATGTCGGTCCCGGACTCGGAGACCGGTATTTCATCGTCTATGGGATAACCGGCGGCGTCAAATCTGCGTGCGAATACCTGGATGTCTTCACAACCCGCTCCCCGGGGGCCCTGCCAGGTTATCAGAAAGTCGCCCTGACCTGTCGGGGATGATGCGACCCGGGGGAAAAGCTGGTCGCCGTAGATGGTGGTATTTACCAGGAACTTGTGGCCGATGGGTTTGCCCGTCTCGTCAAACCGGCGGGCGTATATGCCCGTCCCGTTGCCGTCGGAGTTTTCCTCTACCCATGCGGCCATAAACATCTCGCCGTTGGAGGCGACCGAAGGGAGGTAGCGTCCCTGCCCGCCTGCTCCCACCCGGCGCGGCTCTCCGAGAGGCGTGCCGTCGGCGTTGTAGCCTCGGAGATAGACATCCAGACCGCCCGGTATGTCCCCGCTGGTCCAGGCCAGCATGAGATTGCCGTGCGAGTCGTATGCGCCGACCGAGTTAAACCCGACGCTGACCACGAGGTCCGGTGTTATCTCACCGCCGCCGGAATCATAACGGCGAACATAAACGAAGTTGGAGGATGGTTCGTTCCACTGTGTCCAGGTGACCGCAAAGTTACCCTGGGGCGCGATTATCGAATGGTGGTATGGGTCACAATCCTCCAGAGAACTGCTCACCGGGGTGGCGGAATGCAGGGGGTTGCCCATGTGGTCGAACAGTTGCACCCAAACCGCGTCCTCGGTTGTCCTTTCCTTCCAACTTACGATGTAGTTGCCGGAAGCGTTCCGGGCCACGGAGGGCCTGAATTTGGGGCTGTCCTGCCCTAACCATACTTCTTCAGCGCCCTGGCGCGTACCGTCCAGGCCGAAGCGCTGGATGCCGATGTTGGTCTGGTATTCCCATGCCACAACGAAATTTCCGAGCCGGTCCATGCCGACAGTGGCGTTGCTGCATGGCAGTAAAGTGGAACCGTTCACGCGGAATTCGGCCGCCTCGGCAGTCGACCACGCGATCAAGGCTGCGCAGACAAGCAGGCCAATTCGCGTTCTTCCTGTTCTTTTAAGCATCCTAACATGCTCCGCTGATTAGTGATACAATTAGCGCCAAGAGGAGGCCCGGATGTCTTTGCAGACCTCTAAACTATAATATCCTTCCCTATTTATAGACACGCCGGAAGCCCCCAAAGGCTCGCTAAATTTTCTGAAAAACTGAAATTTTTTCGCCCGAAAAAGCAACAAACTAATCCGAAACTTCTCTCGCGGCCCCTTCTTTGATAAAATATATCATCCTATGACCCGGGAAGGACACATCTCAACCAATATCCGGCGGATAGTCGACCAGGCGCCCGCATCGCCGGGGGTTTACCTGATGAAGGCTCGTGTCCGCCGCGAAGGCCCCGCAACGGTCGTATATGTAGGAATGTCCTCAAACCTCAGGAACCGCGTGCGCACCTATTTCACCAAATCGGGAGACGGCAGGACCGCTTGTGAATTCATACGCCGAAACGTCGAGGACATCGAGTTCATAGTCACGGACTCCGAAAAAGAGGCGCTCCTGCTGGAAAACGTCCTCATCAAGAAATACAAGCCGATTTACAACGTACGGCTCAAGGACGACAAGACCTACCTTAGCGTCCACATCGACCCCGGCGAAGAATGGCCGCGCCTGAGGATAATCAGGGTACGCAAGATGCCGCCGAAAGGCTCCGGCAAGTACTTCGGCCCATATTCGTCGGCGGATGCCTGCCGCCGGACGGTAAGACTGCTCAACCGCCTGTTTCCCTTGCGCAAGTGCAGCGACGGCAACTTCCGCAATCGCACGCGCCCCTGCCTGTACCACGGCATAAAACAGTGCCTCGCCCCCTGTTGTGCCCTTGTGGACCGCCGAACGTACATGGACATGGTCCGCCAGGTCATCGACATACTCGGGGGAAGGGCGGACAATGTCGTGGCGCAACTGGAAAAAGAAATGCAGAAACTCGCCGGAGAGGAACAGTTCGAGCAGGCCGCGGTCCTGCGTGACCGAATCCGCGCCCTCCGCCGGACGCTGGAAAAGCAGAAGATGGTCAAGCACTCCCCCGTTGACCGCGACATCTTCGGCTACTACCGCCACGGCGCCGAGATAATGTTCCAGCAACTGCCCGTGAGAAACGGCATGCTCCTGGCGGGGAAGAGTTTCCCCGGACAGGCGTACGACTTCTCCTCCGAGGAGGTCCTCGCCTCGTTCCTGTTCCGATATTACGAGCGCGAGGATGCCGCCGTCCCGCCCGAGATCCTGGTGCCGAGGGACTTCGAGGGAAGGGACAGCCTGGAGAGCGTGTTGACCGAGAGAAAAGGCGGGAAGGTGACGATAACCGTCCCCCTGCGCGGCGAGAAAGAGCAACTGGTGCGGATAGCCGCGCGCAACGCCGAGGTCGTCTTCAAGGAAAAACACAGCGAGGAGGAACGCACGCGCAGCCTCCTGGAATCCATCCAGTCCAAACTCCGCCTCCGAAACTACCCGCGCCGCATCGAGTGCTGCGACATATCGAACATCGGCGGCACGGAGGCCGTCGGCTCAATGGTCGTCGCAATCGACGGCAAACCGGCGAAAGCGGAATACCGGCGCTTCCGGGTAAAGACGGTCGCCGGCTCCGACGACTACGCCATGATGAAGGAAGTCATCGGCAGGCGCTTGCGGCGCTCGCGCGCAGGGGAAGGTTCAAAGGAGGACGTCCTCAAGGACCGGTGGCCCGTGCCCGACCTGCTGCTCGTTGACGGCGGCAAGGGGCAATTGAACGTGGCGCGTGCCGTCCTCAGAGACCTCGGCATAAGCGACCTCGACGTCGCCGCGATAGCAAAAGTGCGCGACCAAACCACTGGCAGAAAAAGCAAGGAGATGGATATCTTTTATATCCCCGGCCGCTCCAATCCCGTGACCTTTCGGAAGGACTCCCCCGAACTCTTTCTCATGCAGCGCGTCAGGGACGAAGCACACCGCTTCGCCGTCGAATACCACAAGAAACTGCGCAGGAAGAAAAAATTCACCACCGTGCTTGACGAGATACCGGGCATAGGCCCGGCCCGCCGCGTCGCCCTGCTGAAGAGATTCGGCAGCGTCGAACGCATATCAAGGGCAACCGTTGATGAACTCGCATCCGTCCCCGGCATCAGCGCCGGACTCGCCCGCACAATCCTCGAACGCCTGAAACCCTAGGGGTGCGCATAAAGTTTGGGGGTAAATGGCGCGAGCGACCCGTACCCATTCGGACCCTGACGGGTCCTCGGGGCGAGGACCCGGAACGGGCGGAGCGCAGACCCCCTGATTTATCAGGGGGACCGGCTCGTAGATTGGTGACAGTCACCGAGGTTAACAAAAACTCAGTCAACTTGAGTAAAAACGACGGTGCGTGGCGAGAAATGCGGGCTAAAGTCCATGCCCGCAAAATGCCGATAGCCCATATATATGCGTACACGTATCGTGTTGTATTGCGTGTAGATGTGAAAACGCGCCCCAAGGGGCGCGGGAACGGAATCCGTTAATGGCCGATCATGGAGGACGCACATGGGTTTGCGGCTTCACACCAACGTCTCTGCCGTCACGTCGCTTCGACATCTCAACATTTCCGACCGTCTTCAAAAATCCTCGCTGAAAAGGCTCTCTTCCGGCGATGCCATAGCCGAGGATTCCAACGACCCCTCGGGACTCGTGATTTCCGAGAAACTGCGCGCCCAGATAGGCAGCCTCCAGCAAGCCCGCGAAAACAGCGAGCATGCGTCTCACCTGATATCCACCGCTGATGAGGCGCTGGGTGAAATATGCGACTTGCTCACCACCATACGCGGGTCGCTGGTCTTTGCGCTCAATACGGGCGGGGCGTCTGAAGATCAGTTGCGGGCCGAACAGGACGCCGTCGATAACGCCATACTTTCGATAGACCGAATCGCCGCCTCCACGCGCTTCGGGAAAAGCAACCTTCTCAACGGCTCTTCCGCAATCCGCGTTACGGACAAGTCCTCCGCAATCAGCGATCTCTCCGTCAGGAGCGTCGCCATGAACCGGGCGGATGAGAGGACTTTCGAGATAGACATCGCCGCGGCTGCGGAAAGGGCCGCCATTGTCGCCCAACTTGACACCGCCACCGGCACCGCCGCCGGCGACCAGATAATTCGCATCACCGGCGCTATCGGCAGCAAAGACGTACTCGTTAATGACGGCGTAACCACGCAGGACATGATGGAGGCCATCAACGCCGTCCGCGAAAACACAGGCGTGTATGCGACGCTCGCCAGCGGCACACTCGGCTCTCCCGCCGCGGGCGACGCCATCCTGCTGCAATCCGACGAGTACGGAGCGGACCAGGAAGCGATGATGGATGTCATCCAGGGCGACAGCCTCTACGCCGCGCCCGAGGCCGACGGCACGCCCGAACACCTCGCGGTCGGCGACACCGTCCGGGACACCGGGGCGGACCTGCAGGCGGGAATGAGGGGAATGAAACTGAGCGCTCGCGGAAATGACATCATCATCAAGAACGACCAGTTAAACGCGAGGATAACGCTGGCCGACGGCACCGGCCCGGCCGACGGCCCGGTGCAGTTCACCGTCGCGGATTCCGGCTTTACCTTCCAGTTACACATAGGCACCGCAGAGCGCGATTCGGTCACGGTCGGCCTGGACGGCGTGGCCGGCGCCTTTTTGGGCATGGCCGAGCGCACACGCGGCGGCACCGGCACCGGCACATCCTACGAGGCGGTCGCAATCGGCGGCTATGTCTCATCCATAAGAAGCGGCGGAGCGAACGACCTGGCCACCAACCCCGGCAACGGAGTGCGAATAGTCGATGCCGCTATTAACGACATATCCGAATACCGCTCCTTCCTCGGCTCATTCCAGAGCAGCACGATCGAATCCAACATGAATTCGCTAAACATAGCATTCCAGAACCTCGCGGCGTCGGAGTCCGATGTGCGCGACCTGGACTACGCCAGGGAATCAGCGGAATTCGCCCGCAGGCGCATCAACGTCGAGGCCGGCACCTCCGTCCTCGCGTCCGCCAACCTCATCTCCCAAAATGTCCTCTCACTCCTTGCCTAAGGCGGCCCCCGGCCGCTCTTGAGATTTTCGCTCTGCGTGCCTTCTCAGCCGTTCCGGCTGAGGCGGGATTTTGTGCAACTCTTTTTCAGGGATGTCGCATGGGTCAGAGTGCACCCAGAGGTTACCAGACGCGGAGTTCGCCGACGATCTCTTCCACGATGTCTTTAAGCGTGATTATGCCGATTGCCGGTGAGTCCTTCTCTTTGCCGGCGGTGACGACGGCCATCTGCGCGCGCGCGGCCTGTAGTTTAGTGAGTGCGGCGTCTATCCGGGTGTCGTGTGGCAGCCTTATAACCGGGCGCATGTAATCCATAACGGGCCGGTCGTCGCCGTTTCGGAACGGGAGGTCCAGGACGTGCAGTTTGCCTATTATCCGGTCGGGGCGTTCATGATAGATGGGCAACCTGGAGAGGCGCTTCTCGCCCACTATGGGCTTTACCTGGCCGACTGTCGCGGTATCCGGCACGGATGCGACGCGGTCGATGGGCGCCATGATATCCTTCAGCGTCTTGTTGGTAAGGGCGAGCACGTTGCGCGCTGCGAGATTCTGGAAGGGCGACAGCTGGCCGGAGTCGAGACCCTCGGCGATGTAGAAGAGGAGGTCGGACTCGTCGAGCGAGAGTTTCTCATCGGGACCCTTTCCGCCGATGGCCGCCGTGAGCAGTCTGCCCAGGCCCGTTACGATGAACATGGGAATATAGAAGACCCAGTGAAAAAAACGTATCACGCGGTAACAGCGGTACGCCACGGTGTCCGCGTGTTTTCTGCTGTAATTCTTGGGGAGCACTTCGGAGAAGACAAACATGACGGGCGCAAGGATGACGGTCGCGAGCAACTCCGCCCGCGATTCGGAGGCCTGCCACAATGCCAGCAGGGCGGTCATTGCGGATGAGGCCAGGTATGTTGACAGGTTTGTTCCGACCAGCGTAGTGCCTACGAGGTGGTGAATGTTTTTCAACAGCGCGTCGACACCCCTGGCGCTGTTGTCGCCCTGCTCCAGCTTCAGGCGCAGCCGCGCGCGGTTGAGGCAGTACACGCCGGTCTCGTAGGCGGAGAAAAACGCCGACATTACGATGCCCGCGATGATAACAAAAAGTATAAGTAGTGACGTCAAATCTGTTCCTAATCGGGATGCCTGTCCACGGATACCCTGGTTACACGATGCCTGCCGACGCCTTTGACAAGCAGTCTGACCGATTCGCATTCCACCCTGTCGCCGACACGCGGCACCCTGCCCAACCGGGCCGCGATGTAACCGCCGACGGTATCCACGTCTTTCGCTTCCAGCGCGCAGCCGAACCGCTCGTTGAAGTCCCTCAATGAGAGGTCTCCGGGGATTTCCATACGGTACCTACCCTCCGGTCTTATGCCGCGCCGCCTGCGGTCGAACTCGTCCTCTATCTCTCCCACTATCTCTTCGAGTATGTCCTCAATTGTTACTATCCCCTCCATGGCGCCGTGCTCGTTGACGACGACCGCAAACTTGCGGCGTTCGCGCTGAAACTCGATGAGGAGGCTTTCTATGCTTTTGTTTTCGGGAACTATCAGGACGGGCCGTATCAGTTCCGCGGGGTTGCCTGCCTTCGTGCAGAAGACGTCCTTGGCGCTTATCAATCCCACAACGTCGTCCTTGTAACCGCTGAAAACGGGGATGTTCTTGACCTTTTCTTTTTTGATGAGCGCGATGAGGTCGTCCATGCCGTCGGTTTTTCTGAAGGCGACGACATCCACGCGCGGCACCATGACCTCCCTGACGCGGATTTCGCGGAAATCGACGATTGCGCTGATGAGCCTGCTGAGTCTCTTGCCGACGGCCCCGCCCCGCCCGGCCGAGGCGATGATCTGCTTTATCTCCTGGGGGGTCATGGCGGAGGGGTCTCCATGCGCTCTCGGACGTTCGCGCCTCACGAGGTGAAAGAGCATCGCCGCCGGGCTGACCGCCTTTTGCAGGAGGAACATCGGGATTGCGCTGCATTTCGAGAACGCGGCGGGCGCCCTGACGGCGACCGTCTTGGGGGCGATTTCGCCGAAGATTATCAGCGCGAGCAACGCGGCCAGGTTCGCCGCTATGACACGAGAGGGGTCGTTCATCCCCCGGGCAAGAGCGAACGCCGTGCTGCAGAACATGACGTTCACTATCATGTTGCCCAGAAGAACCGTCACCAGCAGACTGCGCGGGCTGCCGACCACGGAATAGATGATGTTGCCTATGAGGGAGTTGCCGTCGCGGAACGCGCGCACCTGCTTGCGCGTGAGCGAGAAGAGCGCCGTCTCCGAACCGCTGAAGAACGCCGACAGCGCCAGCAGCACGCACATTTCCGCCAATTGTATCGTAATATTTCCCGGCATTTCATCCCACGCCGATAAGTTCGACCATGTCCGCGAAACGGCTGCGCACCTCTTTCAGCATCGCGCCGTAATAGGTCCCGTCGATTGGGACGCCTCGGCCTCCGGCCGTGACAGACTTCTTTTGCGCCACTGAAAAGGCGTCGCGCCGGGCCACGCGCAGGATTTCGTAGTCTTCAACGATGTTGGCGATCCTCAGTTCGGGCAGGCCGTGCTGGCGCGTGCCGAAGAACTCGCCCGGGCCGCGCAGGCGCAGGTCCTCCTCCGCTATCTTAAAGCCGTCGGAAGTGCGCGAGATTATCTTGAGCCTCTCCTTTCCCTCGGGGGTGCGGGGATTGCCGAAGAGCATGCAGTATGACTCCTCCGAGCCGCGCCCTATGCGCCCGCGCAACTGGTGCAACTGCGACAGCCCGAAGCGCTCCGCGTTCTCTATCACCATCATCGTGGCGTTGGGTACGTCTATGCCCACCTCGATGACTATGGTGGAAACGAGTACCTGTATTTTACCGTCGCGGAAGGAAAGCATTATGGATTTCTTTTCCTCGCTCGACATCCGACCGTGTAGCAGGCCGACCCTGAACTCCGGGAAGACGTCTTTCCCCAGCAGTTCCGCCATCTTCGTGGCGTTCTTTAACTGCCTGGTCTGCTCGGCGGTGGATTCCTCCACGAGCGGATAGACGAAGTAGGCCTGCCGGCCCCTGTTGATTTCCTTGCGAATGAAGTCATAAGCGCCCGGGAGTTTTCGCCGCGGCACCCACCAGGTCTTGACGCGCTTTCTGCCGGGGGGCATCCTGTCGATTATCGAGACGTCCAGGTCTCCGAAGACCGTCATGGTCAGCGTCCTCGGGATGGGCGTGGCCGTCATGATGAGCACGTCGGGATTCAGGCTCTTCTTGATGAGGGAGCCGCGCTGCATCACGCCGAACTTGTGCTGCTCATCGACGACGATGATGCCGAGTCCGGCGAAGTTCACGTCGGCCTGAATCAGCGCGTGGGTGCCGATGACGATATCGACCTCCCCTGCGGCGATGGCGGCCAGACTTTCACGGCGTTTTCGCTTCGGCATGCCGCCGATGAGAGGCAGTATCCGCACGCGGCTGTTCTTCAGGAGCCGCGACACGGTCTGGTAGTGCTGCTGTGCAAGTATCTCGGTGGGGGCCATGAGCGCGGCCTGGCGCTTGTTGGCGACGTAGCAGAGCATGGCGTAGAGCGCCACGACCGTCTTGCCGGAACCGACGTCCCCCTGCAGGAGCCGGTTCATCGGTTTGGCCGACCGTATATCGCCGACTATCTCCGTGAGGACCTTTTCCTGCGCGGCGGTCAGTTGGAACGGGAAGAGCCGCCGGATGTGCTCGTCGATTTTCGCCGAGACGTCGACGCGATGGGTCTTGTCATCCCTTTTCAGCGCCTTGTGTCGCAATGCCAGAACCAGTTCCATGAGGAACAGTTCATCGTAGGCCAGGCGTTTGCGCGCGGTTTCCGCCTCTTTCATTTTTTGGGGGAAATGTGCCTTGCGCAGGGCGTCCGGGAGCGAGGGCAGTTTCCGCGCGCGGAGCATCGCCGGCGGCAGGAAATCGCGGACATCCTTCAATGCCAGCCTGAGGGCGTTGCCCATAATCAGGCGCAGGCGTCTTTGCGTGAGACCCTCCGTGGCGCGATACACGGGCAGGATGGGCATGGCGCGCGCCATGTCGCCCAGCGCCTCGGCCTCGTCCGTGCCGAGCACCTCGAACTCCGGCGAGACCATCTGCGCCATGTCGTAGAAATTCACCTTTCCCGACATGACGACCACGTCGCCTTCCTTCATGGCTTCGGCCATATAGGGGGCGTTGAACCAGACGGCGGCCATCGCGCCGGTGCCGTCGGTGAGAACGAACTTTGTTATCGTCTTGCCGCCGTAAGTTCGCCGGGTCTCCGCGTCGATGACGTTGCCCCGGACGGTGCAAAACCGCTTTGGACGCGCCTGGTTCATGGGGACGATCTTCGAGCAGTCGAGGTATTTCCTCGGCAGGTGATACAGCAGGTCGCCGACGGTCTTGATGTTGAGTTTTCGCAGCCTGGCGGCGTTTTTCGGCCCCACGCCGCGGACGTACTGCGCGGACTTTTTGAGGGAGTCGAAATTATCTCGTTTCGAGGGCCCGTACGGGCGCGCGCGCCCGGGGCGGGTCGGGTATCGCAGGCCGGGGTCCGGGTCTATGTCTGTTTCTTCGCTCAATTTTAGCCGGTTGGGTGCGGTTGCGCGGATGGAGCGGTTTCCTTCTTGTTGAACAGGGAGTTGAGTTTTGCAAGAATTTCCTCGGGGTCAAGGCCGTTAGAGCGCGCGCCCTGCCCGATGGTCTCGACCTCGGCCACGGCACAGCGATGGCAGGGCAAACCGAAGGAGTTAAAGACCTCGGCGGCATCCTCGCGCAACTCCAGCGCCTCGGATATCAGCATGCCGGTTTTGAATCTCTTCGCCATCTCCCTTCTTTCTAGCACACGCCGGAGATGCTGTCAAGCCGGTATAAAGCCGCATGTGGGAAGGACCCCGGACATTGCATCTTCCTCCGGTATCCGCGCGATGAACGGAGAGGCACGCGACGTTGTGCGCTCCCATCCTCGGCCGACAAAAATCATGCCTGATAAATATGTGCGGGCATAAATGAAAACGGACGGCGCGCATCGGCCGTCCGTTCGGATGTTCTTTCCCGGGAGCGATGTCTTATCCTCTGAGCCTGCGCGAAATCACGCCCAGGGCGCCCGCGAGGCCGCACACCACAAGCATGACACTGCCCGGCTCGGGAATCGCGGACATGGGTATCGTGGTGAGTCCCTCATCCTGGCCCATGAAAAGCGCTCCGTCGTCGTCAAATCCGGTGAACTCGCTCCCCCAGGCGCTCTGCTCTGCGCGCGGGGCGCACGGGCTGCTTATCAAGAAGTCCCCCAGCAATGCCCCGGGGTCGAGACATGCCTCCGGGTTTTCCGCCCTCCACACTACCGCGTTTCCCTCCATCTGCCAAGTCCAGCCCTCGGGTGCGGCGATGTCGGTGACGGTCGCGTCGCGCAGGTCGATGCCGAAGACCTCCACGTGGTCCTGCCAGGAGTCGTTTGTCAGGGTGTACTCGTAGAGGTAGTTTCCTTCGTTGCCCGAAATCTCGCAGGCCAACTCGGCGATGTTGTCATATAATATCGGGAACTCTTCCCCGCCGCCATCCCAGCCCACCTCGTTATCGGAGTGTTCCGGGAATATTCTCGCGTACTCCAGCCACTCGCCCACGGTGATTACGTGGTTCTGGTCGAAATCCGCCGGGGCGAACCCGCCGCCCTCGGGCTTGGCACAGCCCCGGCGCAACGTTTCAACAAACTCGTAGAGCGAATCCTGCTCCTCGGCCGACGACCAGCCCACCGTCAGGTTGTCCTGCCCGGGCTGCAAGTCGTGCGTGCCGCCCACTATGCCGCCGGCGCAGCACGTCTCCATCAGGAACACCTTCCTGCCGCCGTTTATCGTCTGGAACGCATCGGCGAACTCGTCGTCGTAGATGTACCAGGCGCTGTGGTTGCCGTAGATCTCATCGCCCCAGACGGGCGTCGCATCGTCGTCGCCGTCCGCATCTGCCTCCGCGTAGCCTCCGTGGCCGCCGAAGTGAAAGTACACCAGGTCATCGTCGTCGGCCTGACCGTCCAGCCATGCAATCGCCCCGGTGTCGGGGTGCATTATCCACTCCTTGGTGCAGGGCTCCAGCATTCCCAGGCCGCCGCCCAGGCCCCAGTTGTCCCAACTGTTCATGGCGGTCTTCAGGCCGGCCATTCTGCCCGC
Source organism: Planctomycetota bacterium (assembly GCA_003644325.1). Taxonomy (GTDB): domain Bacteria; phylum Planctomycetota; class B129-G9; order B129-G9; family B129-G9; genus B129-G9. The sequence continues at coordinate 441 of QNCA01000003.1, read as the reverse complement.
GCCGGACCAGTCGCCGGTGCCGGCCATCCTGCCGTAGTAGCGCGTATAGGCTCGCGCCGGGCCTGCAAACGCAACGAACGCCGCCGCAAGGCAGACCAGAATCGCGACACATTTTTTTATCTTCATGGTCTTACTGCTCCCTGAAATAAAAGGCCTCGTCGGAGGTGAATAAGCGCTCACCGCCCCTCATCGCCAATTTCACATATCACATATAATTAGACACAACAAGTCCCGCCTGAATCTCGCTTTTTTTCAAAAAATTCCCTTATCCAACCGGAGGGTGTGCGTAAAGTTTGGGGGGCAGGTAGCGCGAGCGGCCCGGTGTATAACTGCCGAAAAAACAAAAAATGGGGTCAGGTCAATACTGTCCGGCGCCCAACTTGCTGATAGAATGCGCTATGATAGCGTAATATGCCATTTATGTTTGCCTTGTGACTCAAG
>QNCA01000002.1 GCA_003644325.1 Planctomycetota bacterium | reverse complement strand
CGCGTGTAGAGTTTCTCCCGTCCGTCGGTGACGGTGAAGAAGCCCTCGCCCTGTATTGCCATGTCGAGAGGATTGTCGGTGGCGCTCAACGTGCCCTGGGTGAAGTCCGTCACGCTCTCGGCTATCCAGGTGCCGCCCGCCGAGGTCAACGGCAGGTCGGCGGGCAGAGAGCGGTCGCGCATCATGGCCTCGGCCAGGCGCGTTTCAAACATCAGATGCTGTTTTTTGAAGCCCGGGGTGTTTGCGTTGGCGACGTTGTCGGCAATGACGGAGTGCTTTGCCTCCTGCACCAGCCCTCCGGCCGTTGATAGGTAAATGCCGTCGATCATGTCGCCTCTCCGTGACTTTGTGGAAGTTCCATCGCATGGGGAGAGGCAAGAGGCGTGCCCGTCGGGACAAATTATTTCTAATAACGGGGGGATGGCCCGGCATGCCGCGCGGAATAAGGGTTTCAAGGCAGGATGGTTCCCGGTGTTGAAATTTTGTATGCGTGTAATTAAGACGGAGATTTTAAGGATTTCTGCCGAGGGGCGGCAATTTCCGCCGCCGTCGAGGTCTTATCGGGCCTTGGGGTTGTCGTCTTCCCCGGATTCGGCGTCGCGTAAAGGCGGCACGGTGCCTACCTGCAACGGCTTTGTCTTGCCGCGAGGCAGTCGCTGATTCTCCGGAAGAATAACACCGCCGCTGATGGACATGCGAAGGACGTCGTCTATGGATATGTCAAGTGGTATGGTGTCTTCCGGCCGCACCATTATCGTGTAACCGGTGACGGGAGTCGGCGAACTGGGGATAAAGACGACCAGCAAGCGCCGGTTGACCTTATCGCACACCGCGCGTATCCCCTCGTTTGTGACGAAACCTACGGAGTATATGCCTTTTCGCGGGTACTCGACCGCAACTATGCTCTCGAACCGTATGGCCTGCTCGCCCAGAAAGAAGTCGGTCACCTGGCGTGCGTAAGGATAAACGGCCTTCACTATCGGCAGGCGCAGGAACATCCTTTCGAATTTAGGGAATAACTTCTTGCCTATGAACGTTGAAATGAAGGACCCGACGACGTAAATAAGAACAAGCGAAAGGATGATGCCGGTGACGGGTCGGAGTTGAAGTTCGAATGCGTCAGGGTCGGCAGGGGCGATATGCACGCTGATATTATCGGCGACGGCCTTGTTGATTTTAAGGACCTCCTGCTCCAATCCAACCCCCCTGACGACCCATTCGGTCACGGTATTGACGTAAACGGCCACGTAGTTCCTTAAGAACTGGTAGCACCATACAAGTATGATAATAGTAAGCAGAGCGGGCAATATTCCGGCCACGCCTTTGATAAAAGCCCTCTTGAGAAAGGAAGATTTGCCCTTGGACCGAAAGGACTTTTTTATTTGCTCGACTTCATCAGTCAAGGTTGCACATCCTCCGAAATTTTTCCTCGTCGATTATCTCGATACCGAGTTTTTTCGCTTTGTCGAGTTTCGAACCGGGATCCTTCCCGGCGACTACATAGTCGGTCCTCGCGCTGACGCTGCCCGAGGCGCGGCCGCCCAAGGACTCCACCATCTCCCCGGCCTCGTCACGTGTCATTGTATCAAGTCCGCCGGTGAATACAAACGTTAGCCCCTCAAAAATCCTCTTCTTCTGCGGCCCTTCCTCGGCTTCCAGGCGCACCCCGGCGTCCCTGAGTTTGCCCAGGAACCGCCGGTTATGGTCCTCCCGGAAGTACCCGTAGATACTGTCGGCGACTATGGGCCCTATTTCCGGAATTCCGACAAGTTCATCTACGGACGCAGAGGCGAGTTGATCGATGTTTGAAAAATGCCCGGCAAGGACCCGGGCGACGTGCTCGCCGACATGCCTGATGCCCAGGCCGTAAATGACGCGGGCAAAGGGGGCGGAGCGCGATTTGTCTATGGCGTTGATAAGGTTCTCGGCGGACTTCCTGCCCATGCGCTCCAGCGCGGCGACCTCTTCCTCCTTGAGCGAGTAAAGGTCGCCCGGGTCCCGTATCATTCCGTTATCCACCAGTTGGTCGACCAGTTTTTCGCCGAGGCCGTCGATGTCCAAGGCGGTCCGCTGGGCAAAGTGGATTATATTGCCCTTCACCTGCGCGGGACAAGCGATGTTCTGGCAGCGGGGCACTACCTCTCCCTCGGTGAAAATCACCCCCGAGTTGCACACGGGGCACTTCTCCGGCACCTGCGGCGCTTTCTCCCCGCCGGTGCGCTTGGAAGCAACCACCCTGACGACCTTTGGGATGACGTCCCCGGCGCGTTGCACGACGACCGTGTCGCCGATGCGCGCATCGAGACGGCGAATCTCGTCTTGATTGTGCAGAGAGGCGCGCGACACGGTCACCCCGCCGATACCGACGGGCTTGAGCACGGCCACCGGCGTAAGGGCGCCGGTCCTGCCGACCTGCCAGACCACGTCCTCGAGTTTCGTGGTGCCCTCGTGTGCGGGGAATTTGTAAGCCAGGATGTAGCGCGGACTGCGCGAACGCACCCCGAGGCGCTTTTGCAGGACGAATGAATTCACCTTTATGACAAGCCCGTCCATTTCGTAAGGAAACGTCTCTCGCGCTTCGAGCAACTCCCCGTAGAAATCGAATATCTCTTCACAGGTATCGACGACCCTCCGTTTGTCAACAACCTTCAGGCCGAGTTCCGTGAGATAATCGAGCGCCTCTGAATGCGTTTCGAAGGACAATCCCTCGACGCGCCCGATGCCGTAAATGAAGATAGTCAGCGGTCTGGAGGCGGTAATAGCGGGGTTGAGTTGTCGGCAGGAACCCGCGGCGGCGTTGCGGGGATTGGCGAAGGGCTCCTCGCCGGCCTTGCGCCGCTCCTCATTGAGACGCTCGAAGTCGTCCCGCTTGATTACCACTTCTCCGCGAACCTCGATAAGTGAAGGCACCTTCACCTTTCGCCCCAGCAGGCGCAACGGGATGCTCTTCACGGTGCGAAGGTTCTCGGTGATGTTCTCGCCCGTATGTCCGTCGCCGCGCGTCGAGCCGACGGTCAGGACGCCGCCTTCGTAAACCAGTTCGACGGCCAGTCCGTCCAGTTTCGGTTCGAGAGAGTATCGAACCTTTTCCCCGCTCAGTCCGCGCTCCACGCGGCCTATCCACTCGCGCACCTCGTCCTCGCTGAGCGCGTTCTGTATGCTGAGCATGGGCACGGCGTGACGGACCGTGCCGAATGCCTCGACGGGCTGAGCGCCGACGCGCTGCGTGGGAGAGTCGGGGGTAACAAGGTCCGGATATTCGCGCTCCAGACTCTCCAGTTCCCTCATCAGGCGGTCGTACTCGGCGTCGGTTACCTCGGGGTTGTCGAGGACATAATAACGATAGTTGTGGTAGTTGACTTTTTCGCGGAGTTTTTCGACCTTCTTTCTGATGTCTGCCGGCGCGCTCATGGGAATGCACCTAATCAGGGCGAGCAATTTCGCTAACGGCGAGCAGTTTCTCGGCAACGGGCAGAAACGGCTCCACTGGCAGAGACGCGGCGTCCGTCTCCTCAATAAAGGGCACCGAGCCGAGCACCGGCACGTCGCAAACACGGCGTATCACGTCGGGGTTTGTTCTTTCCGCGGCGGTTTCGGGCATGTTCTCGCAATGATTGAACACTATGCCGGCGACCGAGACTCCTCGTGTCCTCGCGCAATCCACGGTCATCCAGGTGTGGTTTATCGTGCCGAGATTCGGCCGCGCGACTATTATCAACGGGACGTCCATCTCCAGAACCAGGTTCAGCACGGAATAGCCCCTGCGTATCGGCACCATCAGGCCGCCTATCCCTTCCACGAGCATTATTGAGTGCATGTTCCGCAGGGCGGTGAAGGAGGCGATGATGCCGGCCATCTCGACCTTTTGGCCGGTGAGCATGGTTACCGCGAGCGGAGCAAGCGGCGGCTCCAAACACACCGGGCTGACGAGCATGGCGGGGTCATGCAGGCCCGCGGCCTTGAGCAGGTACTCCGCGTCCTCGGAGACCAGCCCCATACCCCTGCGCACCGCGCCGGAGGTAATCGGTTTCATTACGCCGACGTCATAGCCCCGACTGACCAGCGCCCTGGCCAGGCCCGCGGTGACGAGTGTCTTGCCGATGCCGGTGTCGGTGCCGGTTATGAAAAATGACGCCTTCAATTCAGGTCCAAGGTCAAAGATGTAAGGTTCTCAAGTTGACTGAGTTTTTGTTAACCTCGGTGACTGTCACCAATTACGGAGCCGTTCCGCCTTTGTCGGAACGGATCGTAGATTGGTGACTGTCACCGTAAGGTATTGTGAAACAGCAGATTATAATCAAGCACCCACCAGCATCCAGAAAAAGTCAGTCAACTTGAGTAAGGTTGAAGAAGCGCCGAAGCGCTCGACCACGTTAATCGCCGCAGACTTCGCACACGCTGTCATATATGATATTCATCATCTTATCCAGGTTCTCGTTCGAGATGCACAGCGGCGGGAAGATGACGATGGTGTCGCCCAGCGGACGTATGAGCAGGCCGCGCCTGCGCGCCTCCAGGCAAACCCCGACGCCGACCTGCTTCTCCTCCGGGAAGCGCTCCCCGCTTTCCCTGTCGGCGACCAGTTCAATCGCGCCGACCATGCCGCACTGGCGCGCGTCTCCGACGTTGTCAAGACCGCGGAAACGTTCCAGGTGCCCGGAGAGCCGGGCGATTTTGGGCTGCAGGTTCTCCAGCACTTTTTCCTCTTCAAAGACATCCAGGCCGGCCAGGGCGGCGGCACAGGCCAGCGGGTTGCCCGTGTAGGTATGCCCGTGGAAAAACGTCTTGTGGTCCCCCGGTGCGCCCAGGAAGCGGTCGAACACCTCCTCCGTCGCGAGCGTGGCCGCAAGGGGCAGGTACCCGCCGGTGATGCCTTTGGCCAGGCAGAGAAAATCGGGGGCGACGCCTTCATGCTCGCAGGCGAACATCCTGCCGGTGCGCCCGAAGCCCATGGCGACCTCGTCGGCTATCATGAGCACGTTGTATTTCGTGCAGAGTCTCCTGACCTCGGCCAGGTAGCCCCGCGGAGCCATTATCATGCCGCCCGCGCCCTGCACGAGCGGCTCGATTATCATCGCCGCTATCTCGGCCGCGTGCGCTTCCAGCAACTCCTCCAGTTCCTTGAGACATTCCCTCTTACACGTTGCGCGGTCCTTGCCCAGCGGACACCTGTAACAGTAAGGGGCGGGCGCGAAGTACGCGCTGAACAACAGCGGCCGGAAGATCGAATGGAAAAGGTCGATGCCGCCGACGCTGACAGCGCCTATCGTATCGCCGTGATAGGCGTTGGTGAGCGCGACGAACCTCGTCTTTTTCACGTGCTCGCCGCCGCGGTGCTGCCAGTACTGGAAGGCCATCTTGAGCGCTATCTCCGTCGATTCCGCGCCGCTGTCGGAGTAAAAGACGCGCGTCAGCCCGCGGGGCGCAATCCCGATGAGGCGCTCGGCCAACTCAATAGCCTTGACATGGGTCAGGCCGAGCATGGTGGAGTGGGCGATGGCGTCGATCTGGCGCTTCACCGCCGCGTCGATTTTCTTGTTTCTGTGACCATGGACGTTGCACCACAAGGACGAAACGCCGTCAATGTATTTCTTGCCCGCCACATCCGTGAGGATCTCTCCCCGGCCTTCGGCTATTACAACCTGCGGCGCGCCCATCCAGTCTTTCATCTGGGTGAAAGGATGCCACAAATACTTCTTGTCTCTTTCGAGGTATTTTGCCATGGTAAAACCAATCCTGGGTTTGTAACGTTATACAAGTAAGGCACCGAATTATAACGCAATCGCCTTTCAGTTCAAGGCGTGGCGCGAACAGGGGAGCATGTGAGAACCCCGGGCGCGGCTCTTCCAGGATTCTTGCCTCTTCTTACAAAGGGCTTGCCCCCTACGGCCCGGAACCGTATAATGAAATCCGCAATGCACAGTGAAAAGAGGGTGAAATCCCATGAAAGAAAAGAAGATCTCCGTGGCGAAAATCGAGAAAGGCTCGCTGGATCTCAAGATCTCCGACGAAGTCATAGAGAAGATCGTTTACAGCGAAGCCCTGGGGATCGAGGGCATAGTGCGCGTCGGCGGCATGCCCCACAAGGACGCCTTCAACCTCTTCCGCAAGGGGCGGCGTCCGCGCGGCATCATCGTTGAAATAGGCGAAGACGAGGTGGCCGTCGATATGGCGATAAGCATCAAGTACAACGTCAACATACCGACCCTGGCCGAGGAAATCCGCAAGCGAATTACGCAAGCGGTCAACAAGATCACCGGCTACGAAGTCCGGGCCATTAAGATATCGGTCGATGGAATCCAGATAGGCGAAAAGCCGAAGACCGAGAAGAAGGAAGAAAAAAAAGTGAAGAAGTAGCGGGCAACCCGGGCGGGTGACAGGGGGGAAGTAATGATAAGCGAGGTTGTGCACGTCCTGAGCCTGAGTGAAAGCTTCCTGCCTGTATTAGGTGTAATTGTACTACTGGCGCTGGTCGTCGTGCTGCCGCGCATGGCCCGGCGCAAGAGCGCCCGTGGCGGAGAAGCCTCCCCCGGTCGCGCGGTTTCATCTACTTTGCGCGCCAGGGAGCAAATGGAAGACCTGATTGTCAAATTGCATGACTTCGGCCGGGAAATTCAGGCAAGGCTGGACAACAAGATAAGTGTGCTCAACCGGCTGATAGAGGAAGCGGACGAGAAAATACGAGAACTGGAAGCGCGCGGGGTCTCGGCCGCGCCCAAGGCCGAGGCGCCGAACGGGAGCACAAAAGCCAAATCTGATAAACCGGTAAGCGAGACAGGGGATGTCGCCGAAACCCCTTCACGTCCCGAAACGGGAAAATACAAAAGCGTTTACGATCTCGCAGACGAGGGGCACGACGCAGTGAGCATAGCCAGGCAGACCGGCCTGCAGCCCGGTGAAATCGAACTCCTGCTGGAGTTGCGCAAGACCCGCGGAACCGGGGACAAGGACAAGCAGTAGATGATCATCCCGATAGGCGACATCCAAAAACCGGAGAAAATCCCCTACGTGAATTATGCCCTGCTGGGCATAAACATCCTGGTGTATCTGTTCGTCCAGCCTAATGAACTTACCGCCGACGCGGATGCGATTCACGAGTTCTTTAAGCACTATGCCTTCGTACCGGCGGAGTTTTCTCTCCAGGGCATTCTCTTTTCCATGTTCATGCACGCCGGCATATTCCACCTCGCCGGCAACATGCTCTTCCTGTGGATAGCAGGCGACAACGTAGAGGACAGGCTCGGGAAAATCGGTTATTTCTTCTTCTATATTGCCTGCGGGTTCGCCGCATCCATGGCGCACTTCCTGTTCAACATGGAATCCCTCGTTCCCTGTATCGGGGCCTCCGGGGCCATAGCGGGCGTCATGGGCGCTTACTTCCTGCTCTGCCCGCGCAACCAGGTCAGATTTTTTTACTGGATGTTTTTTTTCATCGGGACCTTTTATGTGTCGGCAAGGGTGGCGGTGGGGTTCTGGTTCGTCGAGCAACTTATTATGTTTCTCGTTTATCACGCCGGGGGCGGCGTTGCGTTCGACGCGCACCTCGGCGGAATCGTGTTCGGATTCCTCGTTGTGTTGGCGTTGATAAAGTTGGGTATCGCCTCGCCGTACCTTGCCGCGGAACATTACAGGGCGAGCGCCCGCAGGGTCTCGTCCTTTGCGCACGACCACCGGGGCAGGCCGTTCATACAATACCCCGGTCCCAACCCTTACTCCCGCTACAGCAGGCGGCGGAGCATTTTCAGCGACCGTCCCCCCCCACAAAACGCCGACTGGCTGCACAATGCCTACGCCTCCCCCACCTACACACCACCATGGCAACAGGCAACAACGGCCCCCGGTCTGTTCACGATCGTCGCCCGGAAACCCATCCTCAACAGGATAGCCGATATCGCCCCCGTGGTAGCGTCGCTCACCGGCGCCACGCCGGACGTCGCCTCCCACGCGCTCAGGACCAACTACGGCGTGATAGCCCGGGACGTATCGGGAGAACTGGCGGCATCGCTTGAGGCAAGCCTGGCGCAAATCGATGTGGCCGTGTTCGTGATGAAAAACGAGGACCTGATCGACATCCCGCCCGTTCGGGAACTGACCAACCTCACGGCCTCAGACCCGGGCATGACGTTGTATTTCGATGGGTCCAGCCTGAGCAAGAGGCGCGATGAAATATTCCTTGTAGTCTGCGGCGTCGTAGCGGGAGCGCCCACGCTGGATATCTACACCTACGAACCGTGGGCGCGCTTCAGGGCAAGCGAAGGCAGCCACGTGTTCGAGCGCCCGACACTGTCAAACATCCGCAGCATAATGGCGCGCATACTCCACGGGCACAACATGGCCGTCAACCGCGGCGTGAAGGTGCTCGTGGACGGCGGAGACTGGGGGGACGTCGCGTTCTCCTCGCACGAAGATTTCGACAGGTACTGCTACTGGCTCATACAGGTGGTCAACGCGCGCAACCGCGGCATGACGTGAGACCGGAGACTGCAGGAGACCGTCACCGGTGACAGCGCGAAGACGGGCGGCTTGAAAACATGAGATCACTACTCGAGGTGTTTGTTCACGATGTCCCTCACCTTCGCGCCGTCAACCCTCCCACGGCATTTTTCCATCACCGGTTTCATCACTCTGCCCATGTCGCGCCTGCCGATTGCGCCGACTTCCTCTATGGTCTTTTTGACCAGGGCCTCCACCTCCTCGTCGCTCATCTGCTCCGGCAGGTAGGTCTCGATTATCTTCAACTCGGCGGCCTCCTTTTCGACAAGGTCCCGGCGGCCTCCGGCTTTGTACTGCTCAATCGAGTCCTTTCGTTGCTTTGCGCATCTTTGCAGGACGGCCAGCGCCTCGTCCTCGCCGAGGTCCTTCATCTTCTTTACACGCTCGTTTTTCAACTCCGTCAACATGCTGCGCAGCACAAGCATGCGCGTTTCATCCCTGGCCTTCATCGCCTCCTTCAGGTCCGCGCTTAATCTGTCCAACATGGCGCCCTCCGTGTAAATATTGCCGGCAAGCCCGGGTGACACCGCTATCCCAGCATCCGAGCCAGTAAGCCCTCCTTCACGCCAATCGCTCCGTGCGGGCATGTCTCCTGGCAGCAAAAACATCGTATGCACTTATCGTAATCGATTTTTACCCGCTTGTCCATGCTTATCGCCTCGACGGGGCATACGCGCATGCACTCGCCGCAAAGCCTGCACGCCTGCGCGTCCACGTGCGGCCGGGACGTGAACAGCCTGCGCAGCAAACGCTTCGCAAAGGCCGGCAAAGGCAATATCAGGTCATTTTTGCGCGCGGGCGCGAAGTCGTCAACCCTGACCTCGTCCAGCGCAACGCCCTTCAGTTCGATTTCATCCAGGGCCGTCACACCCCAACCCTGCTCGCGGGCGGCCCGGTGGGTATAGAGGACGTTCGGGTCAATCGAGAGCATCGCGCAGATTACCGCGTCGACCGCCACGCAGTCGGTGCCGGCAACAATTACGCCTATCTCGCGGGGCGCACCCGAATTGGGGCCGTTGCCCTCCATCGCAAGCACGCCGTCAACCACCGTGAGCGCCGGCGAGACCGCCTTCGCCACCTGCAGGAGCATCCTGCCGAAGTACTCGTAGTTGCGACCGGCCTTCAAGTGCCAGCCCAGTTTCCTCTTGCCGGCGATGCAGCCAAAGAGGTTCTTGACCGCCAGGGTCATGTACATCTGGGCGTGCGTCTTGAGTTTCGGCAGGTTTATTAACACGTCCGCGTCGAGCGGCGGGGTCCCGACTTCGATATTCCGCAGGGGACCTTCCAGCCCTGTCGCCACTTCGCGGACATCTTCAAAGGGCTGTGCCTTGATTTCCATCTCACGCATGAAGCCCGCATATCCGGATTTCGGCAGCGTGGCGGCGAGTTGCTGGATGGACGGGCTGTCGCCGAGGCTCACTTTCCCGCCAGCCTCTCCGGCCAGCAGCGCGACGGCACGCACTACCTCGGGATGCGTGACCACGGCCTTTTCCGGCGGGGCTCCTCGCAAAAGGTTCGGCTTCAGTAGAACACTCTGGCCGGGTTTCACGAAGTTCGCCATGCCGCCGAGGTGCCCGACGCACTTCCGCACCGCTTCGGCAACGGCATCGCGCTCGTAGGAATCACATCTCTCAACCGCCACGGTTGTTTTCACTGTTTCACGTCCTTTGTCTTTCAAGGGCGAGCAGTTTTTGCTTCATCGCAGTGCCGCCGCGCAGCGAGAACCCGCCGAGCCCGCCGTCACTGCGGATTACCCTGTGGCAGGGGACGACGATAGGCACGGGGTTGCGGGCCATTGCCGTGCCGACCGCGCGCGCCGCGCCCGGGCGGCCGACCCTGCGCGCAATCTCGCCGTAGGAGGCGGTCCGGCCATAGGGCAGTCTCGCAACTTCGCGGTACACGGCCCGTTCAAAGTCGGTATGACCGGCAAGGTCGAGAGGAACGTCAAAAGAGGGCCGCTTGCCGGCAAAGTAGTCGCACAGCGATTTGACAACCGCGGGTTGCTCGCCGGTGGACACCGCGCCGAGCATGCGCCGGAGTTCTTCCCTGCCGTACACGCCGGGGATGACGACCCGCACAAGTCCTCTGCGGGAAACCTTCACGCCGCACCACCCCCACGCCGTGCTGAAGACGTACGCGCGGGTCTGCGCGGGTTCCCGCCTGTCAGCCCGTTTTTTGCTCACAGCATGCCCTTGTCTGCAAAACTGTAGAAGGTCTTCTCGCCGGTTATCACGTGGTCCAGCACTCGTATGCCGATGAGTTCGCCGGTCTTGGCCAGCCTGCCGGTCAGGTCCCTGTCGTCGCGGCTGGGCGAGGGATCGCCCGAGGGGTGGTTGTGAACAAAGATGACCGCGGCGGCGGACTCGCGTATGGCGGGCTTGAAGGCCTCCCGGGGATGTACCAGGCTGGAGGTAAGGGAGCCCTGCGATATCATTTCTTCGCGCATAATGCGGTTCTTGCTGTCCAACATTATCAACCAGAACTGCTCCGTCTTTTCGTCGCACAGCCTGGCGCGGAAGTAGCGATAGACGGCCCTGCTGTCGGAAAACTGCGCGCCGGCCTTTGCATCGAGGGCCGCGTACCGCTTTGCTATTTCCATTGCGGCCTTTATCTCCGCGGCCTTGGCGAGGCCTATACCCTTGACCTTGCGGAGTTCCCTGACGGTCATGTTGCCGAGGCGCCTGAAATCGCCGAATTTCGCGAGCAGCCTCCGGGCGAGTTCGACGGCGCTCTCGCCGGCGGAACCGCTGCGCAGGAGTATGGCGAGCAGTTCGGCGTCGCTCAAGGTCCGCGCTCCCTTCGCAACGAGTCTCTCCCTGGGGCGCTCGTCTTCCGGGAGGTCCTTGAGGGACGGCCTTCGATTGTAATAATCGCATATAGCGGTCAAGTCGCAACGGGCGCAGTCGGGCCGCTCACCGCAGACAGCGGCGCATGAATCGGAGTCCGCACAAACGGATGCCAGCGTAAGGCACAGGCGGTCGCACGGGTCGCCCGCAAAGCGGCAGATTTCTCCCACGATGTCATCGAGTTTTTCCTCGATTTGCCGCCGGTTCTTTGCCACGCCGACACGATGGAGGAATCGCGCTATCTCCGCCCTCGCCCGGTCGGGCGGCTCCTCTTTCACCACGGCACGGCGGGGATAGCCGCTCTTCTTGACGACACGATAGACTTCGCAGGCTTTTGAATAATCCACTCTCATTTACTCCGGATTTGTTTTACGCGGATTTTATGGCCCGGGCGCGCATAAGTCAACGAGAGTTGGAGATGCGAAAAAGCCGGGCGCCGTCTCGGGCGCCCGGCAATGCGTCACTGTGCGCGAAAGGGTCCCGGCATGCCCCGGGGACCCCGGTCGGGTCTGCGTTACGGGTTCTCGTTCTAATCGCCCAGGGCTTCCAGTTTGTCAAGAAGTTCCCTGGCCTTCGTCCTTTCCTCGAAGCGTGTGTAGGTTACCGCTCTTTTCAGAACATCAACGGCATCCTTTTTGTACTTGTCGGCCTTGTCCTTATCATCTCCGGCCAATTCCCGCAGGGCGTCGTACACTACAGCCTGGTGGTAGAGCACCATCGGCAGAGAAGACTGCCGTGGATTAATCGACAGCGATTGCAGACATTCTTCAAAAATCTCGGAGGCCTTCTCCAGTTTTTGAAGTTTTGCATCCCCGGCGGCGTTCCCGGCCTGCTTGTACAACACCCACCCGTAAGTATCCCGGATTGTGGCCATCGACATCATGTAATTGCGGCCGGCCGGGGTCCTGATGTAAGGTTCCGGAGGGGCGTTTTTCTTGAAGAGTTCGATGGCCTTCAATACCTGTTTCTCGGCTTTCAGGAGTTCATCGTTCTTGTCGTCAAAGTGTTCCGCACGGAGCCATGCGGCGGAGTTCAGCGCGCTCCAGCGGCCGGGCAGGTCTTCCTCGGCACAGAGTTTGTCGTACTCCTTCAAGGCAAGTTCGTACTTGTCGATGTCGGAGTCCTGCGGCGCTTCGTAATACTGTTCGTAGTACCTGGCGAGATTGAAGCGGAACCGCGAGTCCAGCCCGGACATCTTCTCAAGCAGTTCGATGATCTCCTCGTGCGGTTTTACATCCCGCCTCACGTAAATGCTAAACAGCGTGCTATATGCCGGGATGAACTTGCCGTCCTCTTTTTGCTGGCACTCCTTGAGGATGTCGATGGCGGTCTGTTCGTTGCCCAGCGCTATCTCGGCGCGCGCCTTGAACAGCAGCGCGATGAAGTTATCGGGGTTTGTCTCGAGTTCCGCACTGAGGTGTTTCGATGCTTCCGCATAAAGGCCCCGACCGAGGTAATAGGCCCCCGCCGCGAGGTCGTAGAAGTTGTTTTTCGTCTTCCAGCCCTTGATGACCGCTTTCAGGTTTATGCCCTTGAAGGCGGTCGTTTCCGTGGCCGTCCATCCCTCCGCGCCGGGGAACAGCACGGACGTCATGTTAAGGATATCGGCGGCGTTTTGTATTTCTCTGGCGCGGCCCTGCGCCAGAAACGTGCACGCCCTCATAAAGGACAGGTATCCGCCGGCCATAATCATTTTTTCGGGGTTGCCGCCGAACAACGACTCGCGTTCGCGCATTTTATCAACGAGTTCCTGTGCGCGGTCAATATGGTCGAGGACAACCCGGGAGAGTTGCTCCCTGCTGGTGGCCGTCTTCAGGGCGATGAGCGCCATTCCGGCGCGAGACATGACGCCGTCCATGCTCAGCCTGCCGAGGGCAACCTCTCTTTCAAACGCCTTCACGGCCTCGTCGTCTTTGCCCTCGATCAGCCTGCACAGACCTTCGAAATGGTCGGTGCCCGGAAAGTCCTCCTTGATTTTCTTTATCTCCGCGTTGTACTTCCTGGCTTTGTCAACTTCGCTCTCGGCCAGGCTCAACTCGCGCAAGGCGACGTAAGCGGAAAGGTATTGCCTGCGCTTTCTCTTCAGTTCACCGGCGTCCTCGATGATCTCAATTCGGTTTATGACTTTCTCATACTGTTTTCTTGCCTCCCTGTTGCGGCCCAACTTGCGGTAGTAATCGGCCAGCGCCATAACTCCGGCTTGCCGGTCGATGTCCTCCCTCATCGAGGATTCGACCTTTGTATTGAACTTTTCATAAATCGAGATGTATTTCCGGCTGGTGGTTGTGCGGTCCATCGCCACGAGTTCCATGTACATATCGAGCAATGTCTTGTTGCCGACGACTCGTTCCAGGCCTTTTTCGACAAGTTCCTCCGCCTTCTTGACCTGGCCGCGCCTCGCGTATGTCCGGGCGAGGGCGACGTAGGCATCGCCGCATGAGGCGTCCTTCTCGAGCGCCTCTTTGTATTCCCTGATAGCCCGTTCTTCCAGGTCTTCGCGTTTGACCGTATCCGGCTCCGCGGCCGAGAGGCCGTTATAGAGCATCGCGGCGGCCAGATTGGGCGTCACGTTTTTCTTGTCTTTCGCGGCGAACGCATCCTTGAGCCCCTTGATCAACCGCTCGGCCTCTTTACGACGTTCCGGCTTTTGCACAATTAACATGAATTCGAGGAAGCGACCCGCCACGCTGTCGGGCGCAGCCTCGCGGAATTTCCTGCACTCTATCAGGGCCTGCTCCGGCAGGCCCACGGCGGACAATGCCAGTGAAAGATTGAGCCTTCCAAGCGCCCCGGCGTCGGAAACGCCGAGCAGCGCCGCGTAGTCGGTGTCGTCACTCATCATCAATCCGCCCAGGGCGGAAACGCCTTTTTCCAGGTGCGGCTTTGCGTCATCGGGTTTATTCTGGGCATAGCAGGCATGGGCCAGCATGAGTTCGAGCATGGCCCACTCACCGCGGTCATCCTTGTCGCGCAATGCGGCCAGCGCTTCGTATTCCCTACGGGCGGCGTCGGCTTTGCCTTCCAGGCCGGCCAGGAGCGCTTCACCGACATAGGCCAGTTCGTGCTTTTCGCCTTTGTCGTCCTTAATTTCGGCAAAGACGCCTTTCGCTTTATCCATCTTGCCTTGCGCCAGGCGGATGAGCCCGAGCATATATTGATAATTCCGGGCGTCTTTGCGAATGGCCAGATATTTTTCGTACTGCTGCGCGGCCTTTTCCAAATCGCCCCGCCCGGTGTAATATCCGGCCAGCAGCGCGTAAGGCTCCGCCAGAAGTTTATCCGCCTTTATGGCCTTGTCCGCGTTAGCCAGCGCATCCTTCAGGAGTTCTCCCTTCTGCTTGAGGATTTTTTTGAGCAGGGCCTCCATGGGTTCGATTGCCTCCTCGGCGAGGGCGGCCTTGTCCTTCGCATCTTCCTTTTTTCTTGCTTCGAGGATTTTATCCCTGACATCCCTGATAATCTCGCGGTCAACGACGAAGGGCAGCGCCTTGCGAAGGGAGTCCTCAAGCGCGGCGAGTTTCTCGTCGGCGCCGGTTTCTTCGCTAACCTTTCTGAGCGCTTTACGGGAATCCTCAAGGTATTCGTTCAACTCTTCCGTTTCGGGCAGCCTCTCATAGTCCCGGTAGTCTGCAGAGGCCAGAACATAGTAAGCAAGTCCCAGGTTGCGGCCTTCTTCAACGCCTTCCAGGCTTTCGAGCACGCGGTTGGCGATTCGCTTGGCCGCGGCGGTTTTGTTCGAGCGGACTTCCACCGACGCCATGAGCAGATGCCACTCCCGGTTGCCGGGATTGCGGTTCAGGAGGCGATTACACAGTCGTTCGGCGAGATCCGTGTTGCCGAGTTGCACATAGATATTTGCAAGGTCATGATATGCCTGCTCGAAGGCAGGGTCCCAACCCAGAGCATCGCTGAGTTCGGTCATCGCAACTTCGCCTTTGCCCTGTTTCGCGCTGGCGCGTGAAAGGATGTAGCAGTAAAGACTCCTGCGGGCGGTATCAGGATTCTTCCCGATGATGTCTCTTATCGTTTCCTTGACCTTGTCGGCCTGGCCTGAATTTATCTGATCCATGAAGAGCACTATCTCCGGTATCTGCGCCCCCTGAGCGGCCAGCGCCTTCTTGCTTTCCTCCAGCGCCTTCTTGTTGTATTCGATGCGCCAGATGGCGCACACCTCGGCCCTTACCTGGTGAGCCGGGACATTGTCCTTGTCTTTCTCCAGCGCCGCTTCCGCGTACGCCAGCGCATCCTGGAACCGGCCTCTCTTCAGCCTGTGGTCGGCCTCATCGACAAGCCTTCGAATTGTGGTGGGGTCGGCAGGTCCCTCGGGCGGCGCAAAGGCCAGACGACCCAGAGGCAGCGCCAAGAACGCCAGCGAAACCACCACCATCACACTCGCTCTTCTGATACTTATGGATTTTGACATCGTTGACTCTCCTTTGCTCATGGCCACAGACATCCGCTTCGTTGTGGAAACAAGGTTTGATTGCAAGATAGTAACAAGCCCCCGGCAAGCCGTCAAACAAAATGGCCCTCGTCCAAGATTCTCACATGCTCCCGGCGGCCCACAGCGCCGCTCCGGCGCTTATTAAACGCATGAAACGCCGTTTTGGCCTTGACTTATCTTATCGCCATTACACCGAATAATCTTGACGGGCGAATAAGTCCCAAATACACTGGAATCCTTGTGCCAACCCGAACGAGGACCATGAAAGACATTCTGAAAAAAACGCTGCAACATTGCGCCGACCACAACCTGCTGCCACCCGGCAGCCGGACGCTGGTGGGACTTTCCGGCGGACCGGACAGCGTGGCGCTGCTCCGGATACTTCTCGCGCTGAAGAACTCGGGTCAAACGGACGCCAAACTGAGCGCCATACACCTCAATCACCTGATAAGAGGCGGCGAGGCCGAGGCGGATGCGCTCTTTTGCAAGAAACTGGCCCGTGACCTGGGGGTACCGCTCGTTGTGAGGCGCGTCGATGTGCCCGCGGCCGCGCGAAGGGGCGGCATCTCGCTGGAAGAAGCCGCGCGTCGCGTACGGTACGACGCATTCAGGAAGCAGGCAATCGCCCTCGCGCGCAGACGCCCCCGAGCGCCCGTTCGCATAGCGCTGGGCCACCACGCCGACGACCAGGTGGAGACGGTTCTGCACCGAATCATCCGCGGCACCGGCGTGGCGGGGCTGGGGGGCATTCCGGCAATCCGACGGTTGGACCTCGGCCGCGGAGCCGGCAGCGCCGCCGTCATCAGGCCGCTCCTGACAATCCGCCGCAGCGAGATCTTGGCATTCCTGCGCGAAACAGGCCAACCCTATAAAACCGATACGAGCAACCTGGGCACGGAATTCACCAGAAATCGCCTGCGCAATGAACTCTTGCCCCTCCTTCGGAACAAATACAACCCTTGCGTAGATGAGGCGCTGCTGCGCCTGGCGGACATCGCGCGGCAATGGTCCGAAACACTGGAGGCGGCGACGGGCACGGGCGGAATCGCCGAAGACCTGAAGACGGCCCAGACGTGGAAGAAGAAGGGACGGCTGGAAATTCCCGCGGGCATCCTGGCCGGCCGACCCCGGGCATGGTCGCAGATGCTCCTGAAACGGATATTAGATAATGCGGGGATTCCTCTAAAAGGCTTCGGCGAGAAGCACTACTCGGCCCTTATAAGACTGGCGCGAGGCGCGACCGGCAAGCAGGCGCACCTGCCGGGCGTATGGGCAATCAGAGACAGGGAGGCGCTGAGATTGCAGAAGGAAACAGAGAAGCCGCGCGACAGGATGCCCCCGCGGAAATCGGCAACCCTGGCCGTCGGCGGCGAGGCACGGTTGCCCGACGGCAAGGTTCGGATATCCTGCCGCGAGTTGCGCGGCCGTGGCGGGAAACAAACCGGCGGCCTGCGCGAAGTGGTGGACAAAGACAAGATAACCCCGCCGCTGAAAGTGCGCTATCACATGCCGGGCGACAAGTTTCGCCCGCTCGGAGCGCCGGGGCGCAAGAAGGTGCTGGAGTTTCTCGCAGAGCGAAGGGTGCCCGCCGAGGAGAGACGACGGGTACCGATTGTTGCCGACCACAAGGGGATAATATGGGTCGTCGGACACAGGATCGACGACCGGGTCAAGATTACTCCCGGTACAAGGGGCGTGCTCTTACTCACTTGTTCGAGACTCAAGAAGTGAAACAACGGCAAATCTTGCTTGCATGCACCCGGCAAACGGGAGCATGTAAGAATCTTGGAAAGGCCGCACCGATGACCGTCACCATTACCCATTCGGACCCTGACGGGTCCTCAGGGCGAGGACCCGGAACGGGCGGAGCGCAGACGCTCTGAAGG
>QNCA01000001.1 GCA_003644325.1 Planctomycetota bacterium | reverse complement strand
CGGCGCAGACGGAGACCGGCGACATCTCCGAAAACACCGGTTTTTATACCTTCGATACGCCCGAGTTGCGGGACAAGATACACACGGTCGGCGACGAATGCCTCGGCAAGGCCTGCAAGTCGTACCGCAAGTGCTTCCTGTGGAAGGCGCGAATGGAGGCGATGGCGGCGGACATCGTCGTGGCGAACCACGCCGTGGTCTTCTCCGACCTTGCGGCGGACAACGCCATACTGCCGCCGTACAGGCGGATAATTTTCGACGAGGCCCACAATATCGAAAGGGCCGCCACGGAGTATCTCGGCGCGAGGGTGAACAAGTTGCGGATAGTGCGGATACTGGCCCGGCTGTACCGGCCGAAGCGCCGGGGAGACGGCAGCGGTATCCTGCCGGCGATACTTTTTCAACTGGGCGGCATAAGCGGCCGCCTGGGCGAGAAACGATACAACCGGACACGTGACAGGGTGGACGCGGCCGTCCGGCAGACGAGCCGCGTCGTGGAAGAATGCGATGCGCTGATGAACGAACTGTCCAAACTCTTTCGAACCGTCCGCAGGGGCGGGGCGGAAGACAAGATGAGTTTCGCCGCCGACACCCGGAAGCCCGACCGGTGGTCGGACGTCTTTGCGGCGAAAGAACGCCTCATCTCCGCCATGTCGAAGCAAATAAAACTCTGCGAACATGTGAAAGAGTTGATGGAGGAGATACGCGAGGAGTTTGAGTTCGGCGACGCGCGCGAGTTGACCCGCGACATCGAGGCCCAGATGCAGTTCCTGCGAGAGGCCATCCGCGACCTCGATTTTATAATCAAGGCGGATGAAGAGAACTACGTCTTCTGGGTGGAAAGGGCACAGCCGCGCGGCGGACGCGGCAAGGAGGCAATCACGCTCCAGTGCGCGCCGATAAACGTATCGACGCTGCTGAAGGAAATGGTCTACGATAAGAATGACACGGTCGTGATGTCCTCGGCCACGATGAGCGTGGGCGGGAACTTCGAGTTCCTCCGTTCGAGGCTCGGTTTCAACCTGCTCGACGGGGACCGCGTGAGATGCGTTGACGCGGGCAGTCCGTTCGATTTCGGCAGGCAGGTCATGGTGTGCGTGCCGACGTTCCTGCCGGAGCCGACGAGAGACGCCGGGGCGTTCACCGAGCAACTGGGCGCGTTAACGGCGGACCTGTTTCGCGCGACGCGCGGCCGCGCCCTGGGGCTCTTTACCTCCTACAACATGTTGAACGAGGTCCACGGACGCATAAGAAACGAACTGGAACCGGAGGGGATACTCGTGCTCTGTCAGGGCGTGAGCGGATCGCGCATCTCCATCACGCGCACGTTCCAGGTCGATGTCGGCTCCGTGCTGCTGGGCACGTCGAGTTTTTGGGAGGGAGTGGACGTCGTGGGCGAGTCGCTCAGTTGCCTGCTCATAGCGAAACTGCCGTTCCAGGTCTTTACCGACCCCGTGTTCAAGGCCCGTTATGAACAGGTGGAGGCCGGCGGCGACGATGCGTTCATGAACTTCTCCGTGCCGAACGCCGTCATCAGGCTGCGCCAGGGTTTCGGCAGGCTTATTCGCTCCAGGAAAGAAACGGGAGTAGTGGTCATCGCCGACAAGCGGATCGTCACCAAAAGATACGGGGCGGAGTTTGTGAAATCTCTTCCCTCCGAATGCGTGACCTTCTCCGGCAAGGAAGCCATGTTGAGCGAAATCGTGCGCTTCCTCGCAGGGGCCCCGGCCGCACATGCCTGAAGTTCAGCCGTCGAATTTTCCTATCCTTCCGGCGTCTCCACGGTCACCCTCACGCGATACTCTCCCCCACTGCTACTGGATGCCGGCCGCGTGCGGGGGAGGACCAACTGCACCCTTATGGTCACGCTGCCGCCGACGCGGTAAACCGTCCGCGGCCTTGCAAAGGGCGTTTGCGAATAATAGCGGCCCGGGTAGTAGCACGGATTGGCGCGGTCGTACTTCGGCCAGAAATAGTATCGCGGCATGAACAGGGAAGAATAGTAGCCGCCGGATCCGTAGTAACCGCGCGGATACCGGAAGTAAACATGCGGCGAATACCAATATGAGCGGTACGGGTGATGCCAAGACATGTGGCCGAAGCCGTAACCGTACGAGTGTCCGTAGTAAAAGCGGCCGTAATAGAAGCCGTGACGGCGGGGGGATGCCTGCGCCGATGAAGAGACCAGGCACAGGATCGCCGCAGCAGCGAGCAGCAATGCCGCACGGTAGGGGATTGCGTATCTACGAGATGCCTTCATGACCATCTCCTGAAAAATCGACCAATTGTTTTCACTGAATTGAAGCCTGCTTTACGTATATATTATAGCACGAACACATGGAAAAAGCAAACGTCGGGCCCGGTGACCGTCACCATTACGGAACCGCCCCCGATATGTTGGGGGCGGATCGTAGATGGTGACTGTCACCGGCGCGGCCTTTCGAGAATTCTTGACCCGGCAGCGGCGCGGCCTTTCGAGAATTCTTGACCCGGCAGCGGCGCGGGGGAATGCCATTTGCTCGACATGTGACGGGGCCTCCCGCCTGACGCGCGGCGGGAGATGACGCCCATTGTATCTATATCCACGACAAGTTGTTACCACCATGAAAAGGATGCAGTACATAGTTGTGGTACCGATGCTTGTGACGCTGCTCTGTCCGCTTCACGACGGTGTGGCGCAAGAAGCGACACTCCATCGGGACGAAAGAGAGAATACGGCGGTGCTTCGCATTCTCAACAGCGAGGACATCGCCGCGACACACTCCGCCGAGGCCAACTTCCAGCAGCGCGACTGGCGGGTGGGCATGGAAAAACTGGTCCGCATCTTCCGCGGCAAACCCGACATGCTCATTCCCTCCGGAGACGGACGTACCTTTGTGAGTGTCTGGGAGTACTTCCATAACCGGGTCGTAACACTGCCGCCTTCCGCAACGGAGGCGTATCGCGCCGAGGACGGCGGCCTGGTGCGGAGGTTCGAAAGGGCGAAAACGAACCTCGACATCGCCGCCGTTCGCGAGCTCGCCCGGGACCACCTGTTCACGGAGGTCGGGCGGGCCGCACTCCGCTTTCTGATGGAACATTACTACGAAGGCAGGCAGTTTACCGAGGCGCTTTCCTGTGCAGCCCGCTTCGAGAAATATCTTGCCTTTGAAAGGGACGACTCGGTCCAGGTAGCGGCGATGAAACTGCTGTGCCTGGCCAGGACCGGCCGCGTGGGTGAGTTCGACTCCGCCGCCGCGCGAATGGTCCGGGAGATGGCAAACGAAAAGGTCAAATGGCGCGGGGTCACGATGACGTTTCCGGAGTTCGCCGGGCGCCTCTCCGCCGTCGCCGGGGCGGTGGAACGCCGGGACAATACGGGACCGCTGCTTCCCGCGTGCGGCGGCCCGCCCCTGCTCCCGCGAAGGGCTTCCGCACGGGTGGCGGGCGCTTATCCCCCCGAAGAGTCGCCGTCGGCCGACACCCTCGCCGCATGGCAGGCCGAGACCCCGTTTACCGACGTCTATCCGGTACTCAGCAACGGCACGATTTACCTGCGACTGCGCTCCTCGCTGTTCGCGTTCGACCTGGACGATACCGCGGGGCCCCGTTGGAAGAGGCATTTCCCGGCAAGCCCCTCCAACGCCGCTGTCGCGCCGGGCGACGGCAAGTCACGAATGGCCGCGGTGTGCGCCGCCGCCGTCAACGACGGCAGGGTCTTCACCACTTTTCGGGACAAGGACGGAGTCGCGCGGTTGATTTGCCTGAACGCGAAGTCGGGCAGGGACCTGTGGAAGACCGGGAAGGAGGGGGGAAAGCGCGTCATTGATTCGGCACGCGCAATATCGCCGCCGGCCTGCATCGGAGGCTCGGTTTATGTAACGGCGATTCTACCGAGCGGGGCCGGGGACGATGATTACTATCTTGTGCGTCTCGACGCCGCAGACGGCGGCGTTATTTACTCCACCTTTCTTTGCACGCGCATTGCCCCCCGGGAAGGCGGCGCGGCGCTCTACCCGCCCGCACCGGCGATTATCGCAGACGGAACCATCTACGTGGCGACGAACGCCGGTGCGGTCTGTGCAGTAGACGCGATGTCCGGCAGGCTCAGATGGGTCTCGCAATACGACCAGTTCAATTCGGTGACGGCCTCGCCCGGCGCGAACAGGTTCGAGCGCGCGATAAGGAGGGATGTTTCCTTCGCCTACGGCGTGCCGGTAGTGCATGGAGGAGTAATCGCGGTCGCCCCGCCCGAGGCGGACGGGCTTATCGCAATGGATGCGGAAAACGGCAGGGCGCTGTGGCGGCTCGACAATGCGGCCAGGCAATACGCGCATCTCGTCGGCGCGCGAAACGGCGCGTTCTTTTTATCAGGCAGGAAGATCGGCGCTTTCGATGCGACGACGGGCAGGGCCTTGTGGCCGTCCGAGCCGGACCTGGGCGCGCGGGTCGGCGGCAAGGGCTTTCTCGCCGGTGACTTGCTGGTCTTGCCGGGCAACGGTATTCTCGCCTTCGTCGATACCCGCGACGGGCGGGTTGTCGCAAGAAACGATGTCAAGGGCTTGCTGCAAGGACCATCATCGGTTAAAATCGCGGGACTTACGGGCAACCTTCTGCGCGCGAGGGAGAGTATAATATCCGCTTCGCGCAGCGGGCTCGTCATTTATCCCGCCGGAAAGATGGAGCACGCTTCTTCCCGCCCGTGAGCAACGTAACGGACCCGACCAATTGTGAACCATTCAGGGGTGAAAATGTCATGACAGATCCGAGAATGGAAAAGTTTGCGGACGTTCTGGTTAATTATTCCACGGAGTTGAAGAAGGGCGAGACGGTGCTCATAAGGGCGGGGTCGGTCGCCGGGGATCTCGCGCGCGAGGTGTATCGCAAGTCGCTTGCCGCGGGAGCGCATCCCAGGTTGAAACTCGAACTTCCCGACAAGGAGAGCATATTTTACTCCGAGGCCGGAGACGAGCAACTGGACTACCTTTCGCCCATCGACATGTTTGAGATGGAGCATACCCACGCACTGATAGTTATACGCGCGGAAACGAACACGCGCTCCATGAGTTCCGTGCCGCCGGAGAAACAGGCGCGGCGCTCAAGGGCGATGAAACCGCTGCAGGACCTCACGCTGGAAAAAACCCGCTGGTGCGGCACGCTCTACCCGACCTCCGCCTATGCCCAGGACGCGGAGATGAGCGACGAGGAGTTCCGCGATTTTGTCTTTCGCGCCGTCTTTGCCGACAGGGACAATCCGATAGCGGAGTGGCGCAAACTCTCCGAGATGCAGGATGGGCTTATCAAGGCAGTCACCGGGAGGAACGAGGTACGCATCAGGGCGGAAGGGACGGACCTGAAGTTGCGCATCGACGGCAGGAAATGGATAAACAGCGACGGGAAGCACAACATGCCAAGCGGCGAGATATTCACGACTCCCATAGAAGATTCGGCCGAGGGCGTGGTGACCTTTACGTACCCCGTGGTCAAGTCCGGCCGAGAGATAGAGGGCATTCGCCTGGTCTTCAAAGAGGGCAAGGTCGCCGAGGCAAGCGCCACGAAAAACGAGGACTACCTCAAGAAGATGATAGCGCTTGACTCCGGCTCCAACCGCCTGGGCGAACTCGGCGTAGGGACCAACTACGGTATAGACCGCTTCATCAAGACAATCCTCTACGACGAGAAAATCGGCGGGACGATTCACCTGGCCCTGGGCAACGCCTACACCGAGACCGGCGGAAAGAACGTATCCGCCCTGCACTGGGACATGATATGCGACCTGAGGCGCGGCGGCGAGATGCTGGTTGACGGCGAAGTGTTCCAGAAGGACGGCGAGTTCCAGTTGTGAAGCCCGCGAGCAGTCGGCCCCCTGCGGTACAGTCACCGTGAATATCGTGCATCTGCGGCAAAAGAAATCCGGCCTCGGATAGACGCAGATGAATGCAGATAAAAATAGGATTTTCTCTAAACCCGAAAACTAAAAATCATCTGCGTGTATCTGCGTGCATCTGCGGCAAAAGAAAGATTCTTCACCTATTTTCGGGGAGCGGGTAAATCGCCGCAAGGCCCGTACCCCGACAGGTCGGGGCCTGCCGACATCTTTGAAGCGCATTCCCCGCCGCAGGGACTCGTGTGAAGCGCGGGTTAGAGTTCAATCATGGTGCGCGCGGGGTGCTTGACTGCCAGGAGCATCGCCAGGTAGTCGCTCAGATGCCGCGTGATGAGGAATCTTTCCAGGACGGATTTTTTCGCGGCGCGTCCCATTTCTTTCATCCGTTTCTCCCGTGTCAGGAGGTAGCGGCAGCGATACGCCACCCCGTCGACGGAGTTGACCAGGTAGCCGTTCAAGCCCTCCGTTATCTGCGCGGTGATGCCCCCGACCGCGCCGCCGATGACGGGCTTTGCCTTCCACATCCCTTCGGTTACCGTCAGGCCGAATCCTTCCTTGATGGACTTCTGCACGATGATGGTCGCCGCTCTCTGAAGACAGTTCACCTTGTGGTGGTTGTTTTCCCTGGACAGCATGAGGGCGTGGACGTCGGGGTGCTTATCCGCCATTTCACGGACTTCTTCGTAAACCTGTGCGCCTTCCGGGTCGTCCGCGGCTTGTTCCCCCGCCAGCACGAGCTGGCAGTCGTAATGCTTTCGAACCATGAGGAATGCTTCAATTACGCCGATGGGGTCCTTGAAGCGGTCGTACCGCGATATTTGCAGGATGACGGGCCTTTGCGGGTCGATGCCGTATCGCATCAGGGTCGTGCGTACCGTTTTGCTCGGAACCGGCCGGTTCTTCACGCTGTGCGGGTCGATCGAGGGCGGTATGAGAAACTGCTTGTGCGGCAGTTGTTGCGCGAACGCGGAGATGTGAAAGATGCTCGCGTCGTACTGTTTTACCCACTCCCGCAGGTATCGCCACAGTTTCCTGTTGGGCCGCGAGAGGTCTATATGGCAGCGCCATATCTTCGTTACTCCTTCGGGGATGTACTGCACGAGCGGACAGGGCTGAGGGTCGTGGATGATGACGTAGTCCACGTCCATGTCTATCCTGTCGAGGTTGTCCCTGTTGACCTGCTCATAGTATTGTAATTCCCTTTCTGAGAAGTTGACCTGGTTGCCCTGGAGGGCGTTGTGCATTTTTTTTGTGGTGGCGAAAAAGGACCGTGTGCCCTGTATTGTCTCCCATCGCATGTCTATCCCCAGTCCGCGCGCAAGCGGCACCAGTCGCCCGAGTATCTCGACCACGCCGCCGCCTTCCCTGGTGGAATTGATGTTCAGCACGCGCGCGCCCCGCAGCCGCGCGGCCAGTTTGCGAATCAGCGCGACCACCGGCTCGCCGACCAGCGGCGCATACGCCTCGATACCGTTTCGCTTGCCGTTGTTTTTCACTCGATGTCCTTCGGCAGATAATGGTTCAGGACGCGGATTATCTTGTTTCTGAGGTCGTCCAGGCTGAGAAAATAGAAATCCCAACCGCGCAGTTGCTCCACCAGTCCCGGCAGATTGAAGTTGTGCTCTATCCAGAATGAAATGTCGTCCACCTCGCCTTCCTGCCTGGTAAAGGCTTCAAAATAGTGATAGTAGATTGAACTCAGGTTGGCTTTTTCCAGGCCGTCGCGCAGTTCCCGCAGGTTGTTGGCGCGGCATGCGCCGTCGAACGCGAAAGTGGTGCAGCCGTTGAAATAGAACTCCCATCCCTGCCGCACGACATCACGGCCGCCGTGATTCCACATGTGCTCGTCGATGATGCCCAGGATGTCATCACGGATTTCGCTCATGTCTTTGCGCTCGAAGGGGGAGTAGTTCGCCAGCGCCTCGGCGACTACGAAATTGTTCAGAGAATAGGCCGCCCACTTGGCGAAGTCGTTGGGGTATTCCCATCGCTGGCGCCGCTGCCGCAGGTGTGAGAGTATCATGTGGTTGTATATCACGTTGTCGTCAACCATTCTGATGCAGACTTGCATCTCGCTCAGGCCGGCGGCCCGTATCCCGGTCGGGTTTTCCAGGGCGACATAATCCTTGAAGATGAATGGTTCCACGGTCATGGGGCAGACCTCGAAGGCTTATTTGATAAGGCTGCTCAAGAGTTGATGAACTGATTTGGGGTTTGGCAGCAGGCACGACGCGGCTGTCTTGTTCTCTCGGCCGACGAAGACGGCTCGCCCGTGCCTCTCGGCGTACTCAATCGCGCTGAAATCCGTCGCGTCATCTCCGAAATAGACGACCGGCATCCTGCCCCCGGTCATGCGGTGCACACGCTGCAAGGCGCGGCCCTTGGTGACCCCCGCCACGATAAACTCAACCACCTTTTTCATCGGCATTATGACGAGAGTCTTGCGGAAATTTTTTTGATAAATTTCCCTGGCCCGTGCAATTGCGGCCCGGGCCGGACCCGGCGGCACCCCTCTATAATGCATCGCGACAGATGCCGCCTTGGCTTCGACCCACAGTCCTCCGTCAAGCGAACAGACCTCTTTCAGCATCGTCCGGAGCCTGTCCAGTACATGCAGTTTGGTCCCGGACACCAGGAGGTGTTCCGCCCCGTCCGGCTGCCTTATGACGGCCCCGTGGTCTCCGACGGCCCAGCAGGGCGGCAGGCGAAGCATGCGGAGCAGTTCGTCAATCCTTCTGCCGCTTATGAACACCATGAGGAATCTTTCGTCGGTGAGCAGGTCCCTGAGCGTGGTCCTCCGCTCGCGGCTCAGTTTCGCATCTTCGGGCCGGTTGCATATTTCGACAAGCGTCCCGTCATAGTCCAGACCCAACAGGATTCTCGAAGGGCTTTCCCTTATGTATCGAAGAATTTTCTGCATGATTTCCGGCCTGGTTTGACCAGCACTTCATCAACCAGTTGTTTATGTCGTTCTTTTTGACGACGCGACGCATGCGGAGCATCCGGCGGCGCCTCTCCCGGGGGTTCATGGTCAGCGCCCGGTACAGCGCGTCGCTTATCTGCTCGATGCTGTAAGGGTTCACCAGCAGCGCGCCCACCTTCAATTCCCGGGCGGCGCCCGCAAACCTGGATAGGATCAGGACCCCGTCCTCGTCGCCGTGGCTCGCAACGTATTCCTTGGCGACGAGGTTCATGCCGTCCCTCAACGGTGTGACAAGCCCCACGTCCGCGGCACGGTACGTCCCCACGAGTTGCGTAAAGGGTACCGTGCGATAGAAATAATGTATGGGGGTCCATGTGGGTGTGGAGAATCGCCCGTTTATTCGGCCGACCAGCGATTCTATGTCGTTTCGTATGGTTTGATACTCCTGGACGGTCGGCCGACTTGGGACGGCGATCTGGTAAAACGCGAAAGTTTCCGCAAGTTCCGGGTGTTCTTCGAGGCAATGCTCGATTGCGACCAGCCGCTCCTTGATTCCCTTGGAATAATCCAGCCGGTCGACGCCCAGCACCAGTTTCATGTCGCCGTATTGCTTGCGCAGGCGACGCCTTGCCTTTCGGGCTTCGCTCGAACGCGAGACCGCGTCGAAGTGATCGAAGTCTATGCTTATCCCGCTTGCGTAAAGCGTGCATTTCCTGCCGTCCTTGAAGCGAACGCAGGATTGTGCCTCGTCGACCGCGGCGACGCCCGCCCTTTCAACGGAGGCAAGGAAGTTGGCCAGATACCGATCGTCGTGAAATCCAACCGATGAGGCGTAGGTCATCCCCGCGAGTATCTCCACGTGCCAGGGAAGAATGGACAGGATATCGTAGTTGGGAAATGGTATGTGAATGAAAAGATGGGTTTTCAGGTCCGCTCTTAACCGGTGAACGTATTCAGGCACGAGGAGCAGGTGATAGTCCTGCACCCAGATCAGGTCGTCGGGCCTGGCGAAGTTCGCTATCGCCTCCGCAAAGATTTGATTTACTTCCTTGTAGGATTCCCACTGGTCGGCGTCGATGATGCACTTCTCGAAAAAGTAGTGAAACAGAGGCCAGATGGTGGAGTTCGCGAAACCCGTGTAGTAGTTGCGAACCTCTGCGTCGGTCAGCGGGATTTCGCCGATAACGTACCTGCCGCCGAACCCCGGGGACTTTATCGCCCCCACGTCGAAAAACTTGACTTCACGGTCGGGGACCTGCTTGGGCCTGTCTCCTCCCCAGCCCAGCCACACGCCCCCGGTTTTCCTGAGCACCGGGTCCAGCGCGGTAACCAGCCCCCCGGCGGAACGGGTCCACTTGACCCGCCCCCCTCTCCAGGACTTTTTGAAAGGCAGGCGGTTGGAGACAAGGACCAGCCGTTCGATGTCTTCCGTGGAAACCGAATCTGTGGGTTCCGTCATCGTTCATCTCCTGGATCTTTCTTGCCGACTACCGGTGTTGTCACGAAATGCCGCGAATCAGCTGATTGCTTTGGGGTCTTTTGACCTTTGGAGAAATTCGCTGACCGGATTCTTTGCGCGGAAACATGACAGGCTTATTATACCCGTAAAGGCATGATATTTCAAACGCGCAGGCAAACGGGGGAGCATGTAAGAATCCTGGAAAGACCGCACCGGTGGCCGTCACCATTACCCATTCGGACCCTGACGGGTCCTCAGGGCGAGGACCCGGAACGGGCGGAGCGCAGGCGCTCTGAAGGAGCGGCCCGCTCGTAGATGGTGACTGTCACCGTCGCTCAAACGTGCGGCGGCACGGCGGCGCGGGAGACCTGCTTTGGGGGCGTAATATGCGCGCCCTTGGGTATTACCACGATGCCGCCGGGACTGATGTATTTGAAGCGGCGCTTGTCTTCTTCGGGGTCATAACCTATCACGGTCCCCTCCGGCACGTTCACGTCCTTGTCGATGATCGCGCGCCGAATGCGGCAGTGCCTGCCTATCTTCACCCCATTGAAGAGGAGCGATTCAAAGACGTAGGAGTAGGAGTTGATGCGCACGTCCGGTGAGAGCACGGAACCCTCTACCTTGCCCCCGCTGATTATGCACCCCGGCGAAACGATGCTGTCCAGCGCCATGCCGCGTCTGCCGCCTTCCTCGTCGCTCTGGGCAAAGACGAACTTCGGCGGCGGCGATTCACTGTGAAGCGTGCGCACCGGCCAGTTGCGGTCGTAAAGATTGAACTGCGGCGAGACGTTCACCAGGTCCATGTTTGCTTCCCAGTACGCGTCGATCGTGCCCACGTCGCGCCAGTACTTCGATTCCTTCTTGTTCTCGTCCTGGAAAACGTAGCAGAACACCCCGAAGTCCTTCACCATCGACGGAATGACGTTCCTGCCGAAGTCGTGAGCGGAGGATTTGTCGTGCGCGTCCTGCTCCAGTTTTTCGTACATGATGTCGGAATTGAAGATATAGATTCCCATCGACACCAGGCAACGCTTCGGATTTAAAGGCATGGGGCGTGGGTTCGCTGGTTTTTCCTGAAAGCCGATTATCCGGTTGCTTTCGTCAATCTGAATGATGCCGAAATCGCTTCCTTCCTCCACGGGCACGTCGATTGCCGCAACCGTCACATCCGCCTTGTTCTCAAGGTGGAAATCGAACATCTTCGCGTAGTCCATCTTGTATATGTGGTCCCCGGCGAGTATCAGGCAGTACGGTTTGCCGATGCTGCGGATGGTGTAGAAGTTCTGGTAAACGGCGTCGGCGGTGCCCTGGTACCATTCCGGCCCGACGCGCTGCTGCGGGGGCGCCACGTCTATGTATTGGTCCAGCGTGGACGGCAGGAAGTTCCACCCGCGCTTGATGTGCATCTCCAGCGAGCGGGACTTGTACTGCGTAAGGACCAACACCTGCCTCAGGCCGGAGTTGATGCAATTGCTCAGGGCAAAGTCGATGATGCGGTATATCCCGCCGAAGGGCACCGCGGGCTTGGCCCTGTCCTGTGTAAGCGGCAGGAGCCTTTTGCCCTTGCCGCCGGCCATTATTACCGTAAACAGGTCTCTGTTAATCATGTCATTCCTTCCTTTCTTTCTCAAATACCTGTTGCCGCCGGGGCCACCGGTTCGCTTGCGTAAACCCGGTAGTCCATCTCGCTGAAGGCGTTGTCCGCCGCCTCGATGTTCCTCAACCAGTCCTCGTCAACCCTGCCACTTTTCAGGTCCTCATACAGCCGGGTGAAACGCACGATGTGTTCCTTGAAGCGCTTCTTCGCGTACGGGACCATTGTGTCCGTCGTTATGATAAAGGCCCAGTCGCTGCTTTCCGCCAGCAGCAACTCGCGCGCGGCCTGGTTCAGCGCCCGCCGCGTCAGACCATCCGCGTTCGGGAACTCGTTCGCCAGTTCCGCCATCCTGTCCTCGGCCTCGTTCATATGTTTGTACAGCCACTGGTTGGCGGAGTTCAGCCACACCAGGTTGTACCCCCCCGCCCCCCAGGTGCTCATCGTCGGCTGCTGCACCTGGTTGGTCTTGTATTCATCCAGATATTCGCCGCACGTGACGAGTTTAATCGTCTTTTGGTCATAGTAAATTTTGCGCATCAGGTAGTTGAGGAACATCGGCCCCTCGAACCACCAGTGTCCGAAAAGTTCCGCGTCGTACGGCGCCACGATTATCGGACGACGATCCATGACGCCCGCAAGGTGGCGTACCTGGCGCTCGCGGTTGAACACGAAATTCCCGGCGTGCGTTGCCGCCATCTCCAGCGCGGCCTTCACGTCGTAAGGCCGCTTCTCCGCCAGGTCCACCTGCCCGGTTATCCGGTAATATTTGATGCCCAGGTTCCTGCGCACGCCGTCGGGATGCAGGTAGGGCTTCACGTACTCGTAGTCGCCGTCGTAGCCCAGGTCGCGGTAGAACTCCCTGTAGTTCGAATCGCCGGGGTAGCCCTCGCGGGCCGACCAGACCTGCTTGCTCGACTCCACGTCCCTGGCGAATGCCGCCACCCCGTTGGGGCAGAACACGGGCGCGAAAATGCCGTACTTCGGTCTCGGCGTGCCGAAAAGCACCCCGTGCGTGTCGAGGAAGAAGTACCTGATGCCCTGTTCGTGGAGTAATTCCTCGTCGCCGGGCGAATAGCCGCACTCGGGCAGCCACATTCCCTGCGGTTTGCGCCCGAAGTGCTTCGCGTAGTTTCTCACCGCCACGGCCACCTGGGCGCGCTTCGCCTCCTTGCGAATCATCAACGGCATGAAACCGTGCGTCGCGCCGCAGGTGATGATCTCCAGCACGCCGCGTTCCTGAAACTTGCGGAAGGCGTTGTTCAGGTTCTTGCCGTATTGCTCCGTGAAGATATCCCGCGCCGACCTGAAGTGATTCAGATACATCCGGGCGGTCTCGTGGAATTCCGGCATGCGCCGCGTGCGTTCGACCTCGCTGCGGCACAACTCCACCAGGCGGTTGATGTGGTCGACGTATCGGTCCTGCAACAGCGGTTCCGCCAGCATCTCCGCCAGCGGGGGGCTGATTGTCATGGTGATGCGGAAATCCACGCCGTCTTTCAGGAGGTTGTCAAATGTCTGTATCAGAGGGACGTAGGTCTCGCTTATCGCCTCAAACAGCCAGTCTTCCTCGAGAAAGCGCTCGTGCTCGGGATGGCGTACGTAGGGCAGGTGCGCGTGGAGCACCAGGGCCAGGTAACCTGACGGATTGTTCTCGCTCATGGCTCTTTTCGCATCCTCTCAATGGGTATGTCGCTTAAACCGGCGCCGTGTCAATCCGGGAACTTGTCCCGGCCGGAAGCCCCGTCGCACATCCGCCCGCTGCCGAAGACGTTCAAACTGCCGAAGACCCGGCTGCTCAGAAGCACCCCGGAGTAAATCGCCCCTGAAAAGAGCGCCTCTCTCAGGAACTGCTTCGACACAACCCCCATGCTGCCGGCCATGGTCTGCCGGATGAAGTTCTTCTCGTCGAAGCCGGTGACCTTCAGCAGTTCGCGGAATTTCTCGCCGACCATCATCCACTGCACGTCAACGGCGTCCGAGATGCTGTTGCGAGGCGTGCGGATAGTGTTCGATTCCGCCATCCAGTGGTTTGTCTCGCCGACCCCCAGGCCGATGCGGATCCTGTACTCGGTGTCGGGCTCGGCCTTGAACCACCAGTTGTCGGTCTCCGCGTTTATGTCCGTCAGTACGGAGCGTCCGTGCGTGAGGTCGATGAGTTCCAGCCGCGGTACGGGCGGGTGCAGGTTGTGCGGCATCGACCGCGCCGCGTCCAGGCCGCCGCCGCTCAGCTCCCACTGCGCGCAGATGGTCGTCGGATCCTGTACGTGCAGCCGTATCTTGTCCGCGCCGTAGCGCGGCGGCAGCGGCGGGCCCTCATCGATATATATCTCTTCGGGCTCGCCCCCGTACTTCGTCTCCTCGTCAACGTGCTCCTGACCGCCCGGCTCAGGCTCGGACTGACCGCCGAAACCTCTCACGCTATCGCTGCTCATGGCTTACTCCTTCCCGTCAAGCGGGGGAAATGTCCTTGATTATCCTTGTCCGCCAGTCGCCGCCCGGCGGCACCGTAATGTCCCATACCGGCATTATGCACGAACTCTGGTATATCCTCTCGAACCCGTCCTCGGAGGTCGAGACCGTCTCGACGGGGCACGTCCAGACGTCCGTCGGCCTGTCGAAACTCAACCTTGCACGGATGCCCACCCACTCGTCAACCAGGCCCGCGTAATCGAGTTGCCCGTGTTCCGCCAGTGTCGCCAATTCACCGGCGTTGTCATCGGCTGAGGTGAAATAATACCTGTCGTGGGCGTGGCCCGCAAGCATAGAGAAATTGAACTCGACGCCGAATCTCGGCGTCATTTCCCGGTCGGAATGGTTCAAGAGACGATAGTCTATTATTATATGGGCGTTGGCCGTAAAAGTCAAAGTCTTTTCAATTTGCGCGGAACCGACGCGCGCGGACATGACGACCGCGCGGCCTTCCTCGCGCTCCTCGACGCGCGCCGAGTAGGGCCGCGACGTAAAGTCCGTGATTTCGTCGTATTCGCCCCCTGCGAATCTTTCCACCGTCACACCGCGCGGCAACAGGTGGTCCACCAGGCTCTTGCGCTGGTAGCGATCGTAATGCAGCAGTTTTTCCAGGCCCTGCTCCTTTGTCTTCACGATGTGGTGGATGCTCTTTACCTGTCCGCCCGGTTCGGGGTGTTCGCGTGCCGCCCGCAGAAGCCGTTCGTGGTATGCCTCCCGACGGCGGCTGAGCGTGTCCAGCACGTTCATCCCTTTTTCGACCACGTCCAGTTCCACCATCTGTCCGCCCTGCGAGGGCTTCAGGTAACAGTTGAGAGCGCCCGTCTGGACGATGATTTCATCATGCCCGTCGAAGTCGTAATCTTCGTTTCGGAGGATGGGCAGGGCATCGCCCGAATTCAGGACTTCGTCGGCTATCCTTTCCGCCTCGATGAGGCAGCGGTAAACGGCGAAGCGCAGATGGGGCAGGTACAGCCCCCCGAATACTCCGTGCCAGTACGGGCAGTTGCACTGTCCCCTGTAGAGTTCGCGCCTGGCGCGCGCCGCATCGGGCGAGTCTTCCGGCAGCGACGCCACCTTCGCGCTGACGCGCATCATCTTCGCGTAAAGTTGATTCGCCTCGGGATACTTGACCCTGAAGTTGCGCCAGAACCCGCCCTTGAGAAACCGCAATATCGTCCGTCCCTGCTCGTCTTCGTTCCGGAACCTTTCGTGCAGCGCTTCAAACTCCGCCTGGGCGTCGGGCGGCAGGGCCCAGCCGGTCATCTCGCGGTAGGAGCAGTCCGGCAGGAACACGCGGCCCCGCGGCGGCAGTTGTGCCTGCGCCTCGGAGGGCTTGAGGATTTTCACCCAGTGCGCGTTGTCCGTCAGGACCTTGAAGAATCTCTCCAGCCAGCCGTCGGTGTAAACGTGCTTGTGCGTCTCCGGCCAGGAACCGAATTTCTCGCCGTCGTCGCCGTAAACCAGCAGGTTGCGGCCGTCCTCGGTCGCAAACCTGCCCAGGTATTCCAGCGTCTCCTCGGGATCGCGGAACGGTATGTAGTAGCGCAGTTTTTCGGAGATGGGGAAGATGTTGAGCGTTCTCCCCTCGTCCTCGGTGGTGTAGTATCCGGTGAGGTCTTCTTCGCGCAGGCCCGCGTGGATGAAATGCGCGTCGTCGCACAGCGTGTATCGGGCGCCGGCGTCGGCCAGGGACTTTGTCAGGCCTTGCTCCCATACCCGCTCCGCCAGCCAGCAGCCGCCCGGATCCGCGCCGAACCTATCGCGCAGGTAGTCGCGCATCATGCGCACCTGTGCGGCGCGGTCGCGCTCGGGCAGGATAGTCATGACCGGTTCGTAGTATCCCCCGCCGAGCATCTCTATCCGGTCTCTCGCGACGCCCTCGCGCAGGCGCTCTATGTATTCGGGACGGTTGGCCTCAATCCAGTCCAACAGGCAGCCGGAGACGTGCAGGCCTATCTTGACCGCGGGGAATCGCTCCAGTACGTCCAGAAACGGCCTGTAGGCGTCGTCGTAAGCCCGTGCGAATACGTCTTCGAAGTTGCCTACGGGCTGATGATTGTGAAGGACGATGGTGAAGTTTACGCTAGCCATCCTGATTCTCTACTCGTGTAGAAACCTCCTTTCAAACGGCGCTTGTGTAAGGTTCTTCACCTATTTTCGGGGAACGGGTAAATCATCGCCGCAAGGTGACAGTCACCATCCCGACAGGTCGGGACAAGTTCTGCGAATCTTCTTACGGTGACAGTCACCATCCCGACAGGCCGGGACAAGTTCTGCGAATCTTCTTACAGTGACAGTCACCATCTACGAGCCGGCCCCCGGCAAGTCGGGGATCTGCGCTCCGTAATGGTGGCAGTCACCGAGGTTGGCGCTTTGCCGGTGTTGCCTATGCCACTTCCGTGGCGTTGCCCCCGACGAGTCGGGACTTCATGTATTCACGGTGCCTGCGTATCGCCTTTGCGTACAGTTTGATGTATTCGCCCGCGCTCCTGGACCATGACCAGTCCTGTTTCATGCCGTTCAGCATCAGGCGCTTCCAGGCGCGCCCGTCCGAGTACATCCGGACCGCTTTCCTGACGGCGGCAAGGAATCTTGCCGCATTATATTCCCTGAAGGCGAATCCGTTGGCCTTGCCGGTCTTGAGCGTCGAGGGCGTGCAGTTGGTTATCGTATCGGCCAGTCCGCCCGTGCTGCGCACGATGGGCACCGTACCGTATTTCAGGCTGTAGAGCTGGTTCAGACCACACGGCTCGTACCTCGACGGCATCAGGAACATGTCCGCCCCGGCCTCTATCATGTGGGCCATCTTGTTGTCGAACCTGATGTTCACGGAAATCTTTCGGGGGTATTCCCCGCCGATCTTTTTCAGCAGGTCGTGATAGCGCTGCTCGCCGGTGCCGAGTATGACCATCTGCAGGTCCAGGGCCATGATGTCATCCATGGCCTTCGCGATAAGGTCGAAGCCCTTCTGGTCGGCCAGCCTGCTGATGCAGCCGATGAGGGGGGAACTGCGGAGAGGCAGGCCGCACATCTTTTGCAGGGCGGCCTTGCATTTCCGTTTGCCCGACAGGTCTTTGTGGCTGTATCGCGCGGGGATCAACTTATCCGTCTCGGGGTCCCACACCGAGTAATCCACGCCGTTGAGCACGCCGTAGAGGTCCTTCTTTCTCTTGGCCAGGACCCCCTCCAGGCCGCAGCCGTATTCCTCGGTCTGGATTTCTTGGGCGTATTTCCTGCTGACCGTGTTCAGGAGCGTGCTGAAGATGATGCCGCCCTTGAGGATGTTGACCTTGTCGTAAAACTCCAGGTATTCCGGGTCGAAGTAAGACCATTCGAGGCCGATGAGCGGCATGTCCAGGTGCCAGAATACCCCCTGGTAGGCCAGGTTGTGTATCGTCAGGAGCGTGGCCGCGCCGGACAGTTCCGGGTCGTCGCGATGAGTCGTCTTCAGGTATATGGGCACCAGCGCGCTCTGCCAGTCGTGGCAGTGGACGAGGTCAGGTTTGAGGCCCATGTTCTTGACGGCCTGCAGCGCGGCCCGCGCGAAAAAGACGAACCGTTCGCAGTTGTCCGGGTAATCGCCCTGCGGCGTGCCGTACAGCCCGTCGCGGTCATAGTAGGCATCCTGCCGTATGAAGTAAATCGGCACCGACGAGTTGATGCGTCCTTCGAGTATTTCCCCGTCAACCGTCCCGTCTCTGACGGCGACGGACACCTTTTGTCCGACGGGTTTTATCTTGAATCCGCCTCTTGCCACCTGCCGGTAGAAGGGCATCATGACGCAGGTCTTGCAGCCGTGTGCCTCCAGGTATGGAGGCAGCGAGCCGACGACGTCGGCCAGGCCGCCGGTCTTGGCGAACGGGGTCACTTCACTTGATAACATTAAGACTTTCACTGTCTCTCCGACCGTACACGGGATCGCGGTATGGAACAATCGAATTGCGACAATTGACCTTACGGTGACAGTTACCGAAGTCACCGTCGCTCAGTAATCTCTACCCACATTTCTGACGTGCACCCTCTGCCGGCCGGCCGTATTACCGGCTATTGCTTCTCGGATACCCCGATATTTCGGACCGGCGTGTCTTCCAGTTTGATCTCGCGGAGGAACTGCGCCGCGTTCTCCGGCGGCACGGGGTTGATGTAGAAATCGGTCCCCCACTCGAACCCCGCCACTTTGGTGAGGCGCGGGATGATCTCGATGTGCCAGTGATAGTAACTGAGGTCGCTCCGGTCGAAGGGGCCCGTATGTATGACGTAATTGTAAGGCGGGTAGTCCAGCGCCTTTTCGAGTTTCAGCAGCACGCCCTTGAGGATGCTCGCCAGTTCCTCTATGCCGAGTTTCTGCAGGTTTTCGAAGTTGGAGTTGTGCCTCTTGGGCAGTATCCACGTCTCGAAGGGGAACCGCGCCGCGAAGGGGGTAAACGCGATGAAGTTGTTAAAGTTGAAGACGACGCGGTCCTCGCTTTCGATCTCCTGCTGTATCATGTCGCAGAAGATGCACCTGCCGCGGTAGTTGTAGAATGCCTCCGCCCCGCGCATCTCTTCGAACACGGCCTTGGGTATGGTCGGGGTGGCTATGAGCTGCGAGTGCGTGTGTTCCAGCGACGCCCCCGCCGCCAGGCCCACGTTCTTGAAAATCATCCCATAGACGAAGCGGGCGTCCTTCTTCAAATCTATCAGCCTGTCGCGGTATGCCCATAATATTTCCTGTACGTGGGCGTCGTCGAGCGCGGTGAGGGAGATCTCGTGCCGCGGCGTTTCGATGATGACCTCATGAGCGCCTATGCCGTTCATCTTGTCATATATTCCCTCGCCGCGCTTGTTCAGGCTGCCTTCAATCTTCAGGGCGGGGAACTTGTTGGGCACCACGCGTACGCGCCAGCCCGGCGAGTTGGGCCGGGAGCCCTTGTCGCGGTAGGCGATGATTTCCGGCGGGGTCTTGTCTTCGTTGCCCTCGCAAAAAGGGCAAAAACTCGCCTGCATCGGCTGGTCTTCGGTGATAAAGTCCGTGGGCCGCTTGGCGCGTTCGGTCGCAATGATTATCCAGCGCCCCGTGATGGGGTCTTTTCTAAGTTCGGGCATTGTGCGTCCTTCCCTGATTTTACATCAAAAGTTTCGCCTTGATTTACCACACGCCGACGTCGAATTCCGCGCTCGGGGCCGTCACGGTCACGGGCCCGCCCGCCGGCAGGCGCTCCAGGATCCTGTCGTCCTTCAGTACCTCCACGAAGAAATTTGTCGCGCGGTCCTCGCGCATCTCCAGGCACTCGAACGGCACCGCCATCTCCAGCACGCTGTCAACGCACGCCTTTGCCGCTTCGGCGGATTCCGCCAGGTTGTGCGACCACACCCGGTAGGCCCCTTCGGGCGTCTTTTCCGGGTGCACCTCCACGTCCGCCTCGCGCGGGTAAATGAACTTCAGCCTTACCGTGCGGCCTTCGTCGATTATTTCGTCCATGTTGCGCACGCCGTCCACGCGCACGTAGATGTTGCTCCGGTCGAAGCCGAAGTAGATGTCGGTCAGGAGGCCTTCGGCCGCCTGTTCCATGACGCCCTGTTCGGGCCGGCCGGA
Organism: Planctomycetota bacterium; assembly: GCA_003644325.1. Lineage (GTDB taxonomy): Bacteria > Planctomycetota > B129-G9 > B129-G9 > B129-G9 > B129-G9. Next base: position 1,905 of record QNCA01000001.1, on the reverse strand, counting down.
ACAATGCCCCGCGCCGAGCCATTCAAAGAAGTTCGACACCCGGCCGTCCAGTTTGACGGTCAGGAGCGAGCGGGGCGGCGTGAAGAATTCGCGCGCCACGGACTTCTTTATCGGCACGTCCAGATAGCTCGGGCATTCTTCGCCCAGCAGCGCGTACACGTTCTTGAGGTGCGTCCGGAACAGGATGTCGAACTCGCGGTCGTTGGCCGAGCCGTGGTCGGAGCCGAACCACCAGAACCAGTCGCTCCCCTGTGCTATCAGTATCTCTTCCTCGGCGCGTGCGATTGCCTCACTATCGTAATTTCCGGATGATTTCTTTGACAGGAGGAAGTCTTTTGTGCGATTCAGGTACTCCCACCCCTTCACGTCTTCCGCATCGCCTATCCAGATGTAAAAATCGTGATTAATCCATGAACCGGGGAAGAGCGAGTTTATCCTGCCGACCGGCGGGTGCTGCATCAGGAAGTCGCATATCGTAGTCGTCTGGACGTCACGCATGCCCGAGAGGCGCTTGTATAACCCCGACAAGAAGTCTATACCGTAGTTGGGATAGTATTCCCAGGCGTTCTCCCCGTCCAGGATTACGGGCACCAGCAACGGCGCGCCACGGCACTGGTCCGCGATGTATTGCAGGCGGGAGACGAAGTCGTCCACGGCGACCTCCGCCCGGTTGCGACCGTACTGGAAGCCTATCAGGTCGCTCAGATTGTGGTCGCGAAACAGTATCGACATCGACCTGCCTTCCCTCTCCAGCAGGTAAGGCTTGTAGAGCATTTCAGGGTTCTGGACGTTGCCGTGGTTGTCGCGCGACACGAATTTTTGTATGGAATAGGCCAGTATTTCCTCGTCGGTGGCGATCCACCTTATCCCGTGGTCCATCAGTATCGGCAATATCTCTTCGGAGACGGCCCCCTCCGCGGGCCACATGCCGCAGGGCCTTTGTCCGAAGACCTCCTCGTGATACTCCACCGCCCTGCGCACCTGTGTCACCGCGTCATCATAGTGGTCCGCGCGGTATTTCGGCAATATCACGCCCGGCATGCAGCGCTTGGCGCTCTCCACGTTCACCAGCAGCGGCAGTATGGGATGGTAGAAGGGCGTGGTCGTTATCTCTATCTGCCCCTGCTCCATCAGCCGCTTGTGCAGGGGGATGATTTCGCGCAGCGTCTCGATTTCCTTGTCCAGGACGAACTGCTTTTCCTCTTCCGTATAATCACGGCCCTTCTTCAGCAGCGCCCGCAGGTCCGGCTCCTCCTCCAGGACCGTTCCGTGGAACCACACCAGGTTCGCCAGCACCTGGATATCCCTGAAATCCTGCTCCATATATCTTTTGAGCAGCCTGGTCGCCCTTCTGTTGTCGAAGTCCCGCCTGATGAAAAGTTCGCGGTAACGCGGGTGAGGGTCTATCATGTGCTCGCGGTTCGCCATGAAGAAGTTGTTCAGAATGAACTCGCGCTCCTCGTCGCTCAACTCCCCGGCGGGCTTGCGCGACAGTTTCATGAACAGGTCTTCGTGGCCGCCTTCCGTAATGTCGTACAACTGCTTGATGAGCGACGGCACGAAGTTTATCGTCATGTGCACCTCGGGATGCCGCTCCAGGATTCGCGCCATGCCGATGTAGTCCTTTATCCCGTGCAGCCGTACCCACGGCAGCATCGTTTCGCCGGCCAGGTCGTTGGTGTAGTACGGCTGGTGCTGGTGCCACAAAAACGCGACGTAAACTTTTGCAGAGTTTGACATGCCCTTGAAATGGCCCTAAGTGGGAAAATCGGGAACTCCTTACCCCCCCTCAAAAAATTGATGTTCGCCTCATTATATCCGCTTTTCCGGCACGCGCAAGGCCCGGCCGCCCCGCCGGCACGCGCCCGGCATGGACCATCCGCCCCAGCGCCTCCATCACCCTGT